>JAJFLF010000172.1 GCA_021772845.1 Mariprofundus sp. | reverse complement strand
ACTCCTCCTTCAGCTCCAGTGAGTGCTCTGATTGTAGAGCCCATGCTTGATATCAGTAAGAGTGTTAATTTCGATGAAAGTGCTCTTATGCCGGGCATTCCGGTAACCTTTACAGTGACTGTTAACAATACGGGAACAGCTGATGCATTTGATGTTCTCATAACCGATCCTTTGTCTTCATGTTTTACACAATTGTTAATCGCAGATATTCAGTCATCCGAGGATTGGGAAGATTTTTCCACTCAAAGTAACCTGGATGTTCGAGTCGATCGATTACCGATTGGTAAGAATATAACTATAACCTATGAGGCAACCTTGCAGTGCGGACCTACTGAATGCCCCATTGAGAATACTGCAAATGTTACCTGGACCAGCCTGCCGGGAGAGAATGGAACGATTCCGAACCCAACGGGTTCCTTTACCCCGGGCGGTTCTGGTGATCCTGATGGCGAACGTAACGGCACAAGTGCTGGTCCATCAAATACATATCATGCCTCATCAAAGGTAAATCTATGTCCGGCAGACGGCAAGATCTGTGGCAAGAAATTTAACGACCTGGATAACAGTCATAGTCTGAATAATTCCGAACCAGGTCTTGGCGGATGGACCATCAAGGCCCAAGATGAGAACAATACGTCAAATTTTGAAATTGCAGTCACCTCATCGAATACGTCAGCTCTCGGTGATTATTGTATTGAAGTGCCTGCGGGTACTTACACCGTGTCAGAAGATCTTACGGGTCATCCGGATTGGGAGCAGACAGCACCGACTTCTACAACCTACACAGGTGTGGTTGTTGGCCCCGGCCTGAAAGTGGAGCCTTATGATTTCGGCAACAGAGTGAAGCCGGGCAAAATCTGTGGCATGAAGTTCGAAGATAGTGATCCATTCGGCTCGTACAACGGTGAGCCAGGTCTTGGCGGATGGAAGATTCAGGCCGAGAGCATGGATGATCAGTCAGTCTATGAAGCAACCACCTCAGCAACTACAGCTGTAGGAGGATATTGTATAGAAGTGCCTCCAGGTACGTATACCGTGTCAGAAGTTATGCGGTCTGGTTGGGATCAGACAGCGCCGACCTCATTAACCTACACAGGCGTAGTAGTTGGACCGGATCAGACTGTGACAGGTAAAGACTTCGGCAATAAGGTTGGAGAACAAGTATGCTTTGATCCACCTTCTGGCATGCTTGGCTGGTGGGACGGTTCAGTATTGGGTGATTTTGCTGTTGATATTCAGGGTGGGAATAACGGGTCTATCTATGGAACCACCAACACAGTTCCTGGGAAAGTGACACCTAAAGCCTTCGGGTTCAACGGACTGGATCAACATATTCAGGTGCCAGCTAAACCAAACCTGAATATTACAGGGTCTGTTACTGTCGACCTTTGGGCTAAGAGGAACAACCTTGGAGCTGGCGTACTTATTTTCAAGGGGGCACCAGATCAATATGGCACGCTATCCATGTCTTATTTTTTAAGTTTTGGACCTGATGACCGTATATATGCAGGATTTACTGCTGGATTTCCTATTTCTGTTCCAGAGTTAATTGTAGGGCCGGTAATCACCGGCACGGATTGGAAGCACTATGCCTATGTTCGAGATGCTGGCGCAAAGACCCATCAACTTTTCGTTGATGGTATCCCTTTTGTTAATGGCGTCGCGACTGCCGCGCCACAATCATATATTCCGGTTCCAGCTATCTCAGCGGGTTTTGATCTATTCATAGGTGCAAGGCTGGATGGTGGTACTAGTAATCCAACAGCCTTCTTCAAAGGCGAGATTGATGAGGTCGAGATTTTTGACCGATCCCTGCTACAATCTGAGATCATAGGTATTTTTGATGCGCAAGCTAAGGGCAAGTGCAAAAGCAGGATTTGTGGTTACAAGTTCAATGACTTGGATAACGATGGTGTTTGGGATGAGCCTCCATTAAGCGCTGACCCTCAAGAGCCGGGAATTCAGGGTTGGAATATCATTGCTACCAATGATGCCTCCCAAGTTTCATATATTGATTCTACTGATTCATCCGGCAGGTACTGTATCACTGTTCCAGCCAATGCCACTTACACAGTGTCTGAAAACTCGTCACAGCACGTGGGTTGGGTTCAGACAGCTCCACAGGATGACACGTATAGCGAAACTGTTGCATTGGGTCAGACGGTTGATGACAGAAACTTTGGCAACCACTTTGCTTCGCCCTGTTGCCTGTCTGCCAATAAAGTGGCGGTTGGCACCCCTTGGCAGTCGGGGGGACAGGGTTCATTTGAGATACAGTTTGTAAATAATTGCGAAGCGTTCCAATCCGATTACCTAGCTATAGGCGTAGAAGATGAGCTTGATCCGGTCTTCAACTTTTCCGAGGCAACTGGGCAAGATTGGAATTGTGGAACGTATGTAAATGGCTCGGGCAATACTACGGTGAACTGCAGTCAGCAATTTCTAACTAAGCCAATAATTCCGGCTGGACCTTTCGGCGAAAAAGTCACTCTAAATGTAAATGTGGCTACTCCGAGTTCTGGGA
>JAJFLF010000171.1 GCA_021772845.1 Mariprofundus sp. | reverse complement strand
CGAAGGGCTTAGATGCCAATGACATTATGTTGCATCTGTTCTCTGTAACTAATCTGCAACTGACCATCGAATACGCCACCTATGCGCTAGAAGATTGGGTGCTTGCACCTAATGGTGACCGTTATCGATTGCCAAGGCTGTTTACACTTGACCAGATGATTCGCTCATTTCTGAATAATCGAGAAATGATTGTGACTGCCCGCTCAACGGTTCGACTTGCCGAGATTGAGAAGCGCCTGCATATCCTTGATGGCCTGCTGCTGGCATATCCGAATATCAGAGACATTGTTGAGATCATTCTCGATAATGATGAACCAAAACCGATCATTATGGAAAAATACGCTCTGTCTGATCTGCAGGTTGTGGCGATCCTTGCAATACGCCTCTCTCAGCTGCGTAAACTCGAAGAGATGAAACTTCAGGGTGAACATGATCTTCTCAGTGCGGAAGCCGTTGAATTGAAACAGACCATTGATGATTACGCCCACCGCTGGAAGAAGATCCGCAAAGAGTTGATGGATACGCGCAGAGCCTTTGGTGATGATCGCCGCACAGAAGTGCAACCAGATGCAGTCAGAGCGCGTATCATGAGCAAGGAACAACTGGTAGCGCGTGAGCCGATCACGGCCGTGCTCTCTAAAGCGGGCTGGTTGAAGGGCATGCGCGGTTCAAATATTGATGTGAGCGCTGTGAAGTTCAGAGAGGGAGATAAAATCCTTGATCATGCTGCTGGTCATACAACCAGTCGACTGGTGTTTATTGGTCGTACCGGGCGTGCGTTTAACATGCTTGCTGCAGACCTGCCTGGTGGTCGCGGTAATGGCGAACCTATCTCCAAAAACTTTGTGTTCAGTATCAGTGAGGCTCCAACACGATTGTTCATGATCAACCCTGTTGCAGAGTATATTGTTGTTACAACCCTAGGTCATGCATTCAGGGCGAAAGGCGATGGCATGTTAACGGCCAACAAGAAGGGTAAAGCGTTTATCAATTTCCCTGCCGGCTCAAAACTGCTCTGTATGCGTGAAATAGATAAAGCCCATGATGCCATCGCATTCATTACCAAAGAGGGTTATCTGGGTGTGGTGAACAAGGATGAGTTCCCGCTGCTCGGAAAAGGTAAGGGACTTACAGCTGTAGCGTTGAAGAAAGGCTCAAAAGGATTGCGTGATGCCGCACCGGTCAACATATCGGAAGGTATCAGGGTTGGTACTGAGAAGCGGGCTATCACGATTGATTTAGAAGAGATTCGTGAGGTTTATCTTACACAAAGAGGCAAGGCTCCCAAAGGCCTGCCGATGACTGCAGTCAATGGCATGATTGTCGCTTGAATGGAGTGATTTGAATGGTGCAGGCATGAACGGGTCAGGCATACGTTATAGTGTTATTTGGTTGAAGGAGTTGCCGCAAGACCTGATGGTCTGATTGATTACTCAGCTGCTACGCCTATGAGTACAGCAGTTAACTTCGACTTGAAGATGATTACTTTACCATGATTGTCACTTTTTGAGATTGCTTCCAAGTCATAAAGTTTACGCATCACGCCGCTTACGCGCTCACGGGTACAGTTAAGCAAACAGGCAAACTGGACGTGAGAGGGCAAGGTGACCTCGCTATAATCGTTATTGTGCTCATGCCATTCAGGAAGTGTCAGCAGATATGTGCCCAGCCGCTCAATAACTGTGGACTGACCAAGGCGGCTTACTACTTTGGTTGTCTCAATATATCGATGCAACAATATTGCGTTTATTTTTTTATGGAACGATGCTTTCTCAAGGTTTGCATTCCATATTCTTTCGTTAATGGTGAGCAGTAATGTATCCTCAACGGTATAGATACTGGCCGTACGCTTTGTTACGCCCATCATGGACAACTCGCCCACGAGGTCACCAGGATAAAGCTTATACAGCAGCGTTTGTGTGCCATCAAACATTCAGTCACGACTTCCACGCAACCGGATTGAATCAAATATGCTGTTTTCTGGCTTGCATTTCCTTCACGGGCTATGCAGTTCCCCTTTTTCACCTTTACATTGCTAGCATCGGGGAAATCTTCTGGTTGAAAACTTTTCAGGGTTTTATTCATTAATGATTTGGTAGCTATATGCATCCGTTCTCCCCACAAGCTTGAACCTAGCAATATATATTTAGATGTATGTGAAATATTTCACGAATGTTTCAATCCTTATGCTGTATGGTCGTCATCGAATAAGGGGGTGGGGCTCTGAATGATATGCAATTCAATAAAGATTTAATGATCGTACTGGCTATCACGCTGGTTTCGTTTGTCATTTTTTCACAGTTCGATCTTCTTGAAATGATCGTAGAAATTTCCTCAAAACATGAAGCTTATGAAATAGATGAACTTGTCTCCAGTTGTATCATCTTTTCCATCTGTATGGTTGCTTTCTCCTTTCGTCGATGGAGAGAAGAGCGTCAGTTAAATCAGATGCTTGTTGCAAAAAATGAGGAGCTTCAGCAAGCCTTTAGAAAAATTAAAGTGTTAGAGGGAGTGCTTCCGATCTGCTCATATTGCAAAAAGATCAAAGATGATGAGGGCGACTGGTTGCAGATAGAGCAATATATAGATCATCATTCGGAAGCAGAATTCAGTCATGGTGTTTGTCCAACATGCACAGCAATACCCAAGCAAGAATTAAAAGAGATATTAAATAACCCCAAAAAACATGCTTTCTATATGAAACAATAACGCTGTTATCGTTTTGATTAGTGTAAGTCGCAGTGAAGCAGGCATGAGGTCGCTGTTTTAGGGCTGAAGATTTAACTGGATATCATTTCAGTTCCAATAGTTAATAATCACCGGAGCATTAGTTATCAATTGTTGATACTTGACATATAAGTAAACAATAATATTATGCTTTACTTATATTTAAGGGGGGGGGACATATGAAGAAGGTGTGGATGATTGTAAGTGCAGCAACGCTGTTAATGAGTGGCTTCGTAATCACTGAAGCTGTT
>JAJFLF010000018.1 GCA_021772845.1 Mariprofundus sp. | reverse complement strand
AATGCGTTTAGCATTACCCAGGCCGGTGAAGTAGGCATTACCGTGGCTTGAACGGCGCGATCCATCCATGACATACAGGCCCTTGCTCTTGAAACCACAACGGTTCAATAGTGCTTCGATGCGTTGTTTCATTTCGCCATCTTCCAGTGGGGTGAACTTATTGAATAGAGGCGCAATAAAGGTGGGGAAGGCCCACATCATCAGTAACATGAACGTAGTCCACACGCCCCAGGCATAGAGCCACCAGATTTCTCCCGCGCCTTGCATCAGGCTCAAAATAACCCAGCCCATGGGGGCTGCGATCACAATCATTAAGGTGAGTTGTTTTACCATATCTGCGAGATACAGGCGCAGTGTCATTTTATTGAAACCAAAGCGTGCTTCGATGCCGAACGTACTATAGAGCTCTAAAGGTAAATCAAGCAGACTACTGATGAGAAAGAACAGCAGCAGAAATGCAACCCCAGTCCATATTTCTGATAATTCCAGTGAACGGGAAATCTCATCCAGCATGTTAAGGCCACCACCAATTGTCCATGCGAACAACAAGAGCAGGGCAATCACTTGAGCGACATTGCCTGGTTTGAGCTTTGCAATGGTGTAATCAGCTGCTTTTTGATGGGCTGACAGGGATATGGTTTCGGAGAAACGATCAGGCACTGCGCTTCGATGGTTTGATACATGCACTTTTTGTCGTGTTGATAAATATAGGCTAATGGCTGTAGCTAGTGATGCGAACACGAGAACTACCCAGGTCCATTGCGTCATAGAGAAAGCTGTCATGATAATATACCGTCCTGATGATTGTGATGATATTTGTTGTTGAGTAATGCTATGCAGTGATGGTTGAGATACTTGTTAGTCACCATTGTTTTCGATGCGGGCAAGTCCCTGTTGCAGCGTAATCGCGGATTGTAAAACAGGTAACATCAATGTGGCGACTTTACCTCCATCAATGCTCGATTTTAATTCAACCAGTGGTTCCAAGCCCAAGTCTTCGAGCAGATCCCTATGGCCGGCATCGTTGGAGACATGGCTGGCCAATACCCAGCCGGCAATGCGTACATCCCATGCGATTGCCGCCAGCGCTGCTGTTGCAGAAGCGAGGCCGTCGAGAAGAACCGGCACGCCTTTTTGTGCCGCAGCACGATAAAAACCGGCCATGGCAGCCATTTCTAGTCCACCAAGTTCACGGAGGATATCATGTGAAGGTGTGCCTTTGGCGCGCTCTAAAGCTTTTTCAACTGCCATCAATTCTCGGCCATAAGTGTCGGGATTGATGTCAGCTGTGGTGCTTAATGCTTCTTCTGGAGCCAGACCGAGTAGTTCGGCAATCAGGGCAGCGATAGCGATGCGGTCACCAGCACTGATGGAGCTGCTAATGAGCAGGTTGGCACCCTGATCAATGGCGCGGTTGGCCATCTCTTCACCGATACCAACAATTTCCCAATAGTCCATTTGGGTCATGGCGGATTCACTGGTGATGTCCGGTGTGCCGGTGGAGCGGACTTTAGCGTGCTCTACCATATCGTTATCAGCCAGACTTCCAGTCACCCCGACATCGACGATATGTAGATTACATTTGGCCTGTTCGCAAAGATTAGAAATGACGGACTCTGTTGACGCAGCATGGCGAACCATATCCAGTGTTGATACCGCACCATTACATGCGTTTGCTGTAGCGACACCATGATCTGCAGCAAACAGAACGACAGCGGCTTGAATGGAATCCGGAATTTCTCTGTTTTGACGTTTGGAGAACCATAGCGCAAGGTTTTCAAGTTGAGACATGCAGCTGGAAGCCTGCAGTAGTGTGCTATGATGATTCTGTTCGGGGTGGATGGATGGAATAGCCATTACTGATCCACTGAGAAACAAGTGCGCAAATCGCTAACAGCATGACGGTTGTCGATTGGGAGTTTGTGGGTGCACAACAAAGCGAGAGTCATATTAAAAAAGTATAGCCCGTTTTTATTGATATGCGATGTTTGATTTGAAGGCTTTTATGCATATGAAGCAATCAACGCTCTGATGGCATCTGGAGATACATCTTCCGCCAGAAAGGCATCACCAATGTCGCGCAATAAAATATAGCGGATTCGACTACCGATATTCTTTTTATCATGTCCCATCGCATCGAGCCATGCATCGGCTGAAAAGGATGGGATTGACGTGGGCAGATCGGCTGCCTGATAACATGCCCGAATACGATCTTCGGTGCCGGTAGGGGCATGGTTAAGTTGTTCGGACAGTCGGGCTGCCATCAGCGTACCCATAGCTACCGCTTCACCATGTAAATAGGTCTCGTAATGGGTCATCGATTCGATGGCGTGACCAAATGTGTGGCCCAGATTGAGCAGAGCACGCATGCCTTGCTCTGTTTCATCTGCCATCACCACTTCTGCTTTGTGGCGACAGGAGGTGTGAATCATGGTTGATAGTACGTGACCATCCAGATTCAATGCGCTATCAAGGTTGTTTTGCATCCAGTTAAACAGTGCGGCATCACGGATGAGACCATATTTAATGGCTTCAGCTATGCCAGCCCGTACTTCCCGAATCTCCAGCGTGTTCAATACCAGCGGATCTATCCATACCAGTTTAGGCTGATAAAAAGCACCGATCATATTCTTTCCATGCGGATGGTTGATCGCAGTTTTACCACCAACACTGGAATCAACCTGAGCCAGCACCGTGGTTGGAACCTGAATAAAAGGAATGCCTCGACGATAGCAGGATGCTGCAAAACCGGTCATATCTCCAACTACGCCACCACCAAGTGCAATCACGGGTTCATTGCGTGAGAGCTTGGCTTGCATCAATGCATCCATAATCTGTTCAAAACTTTGCATGGTTTTATAACGTTCACCATCAGGCAATATGCATTCGGAGACCTGCCAACCAGCTTGTTGAAGAGAATCTTTTACGGTTTGCAGATATAGCGGAGCGATGGTGATATTGCTGATGATCATGCAGCGGGTCGGCGACTGGAAGATGTTTCCCATCGCTGACCCCAGCTGACTCAGACAACCCGGTTCAATATGAATATCATAGGAGCGCGGCCCTAGATCGACGTTATACAAGTGTGATTCTATTATCTGTTTGGACATGTGGGTGACTCTGACAGCTTATAACTATTCAGAAAAGCTGGAAAAACAAACTATCTGAATGTTTGTGATGATTTGAGATCAGCGAAACGATAAAAGCTGAAGCTATCAGCTGTCGGCCGGAATAAATTGCAGAGCCACACCATTATTGCACCAGCGTTGACCGGTAGGTTTTGGTCCATCATTGAAGACATGTCCTTGATGACCTCCACAGCGTATACAATGATATTCAGAGCGTGGAAGAATCATTTTAAAGTCGCGTTTGATTTCAGTGTGCCCTTCAATGGGTTGGAAGAAGCTTGGCCAGCCGGTGCCGCTATCAAATTTGGCATCTGAATCAAACAGAGGTAGAGCGCAGCCAGCACACACATATGTGCCTTTGTCATATTGTTTGTTTAAGGGGCTTGTGAATGGGCGCTCGGTTCCTTCATCGCGTAATACATTGTATTGCTCAGGAGTGAGTAGCTCGCGCCACTCGGCATCGCTTTTGTCAGTTTTTGTAATTGTGTGTTCACTCATCGCGCTCTTCCTTATGGTGTCTGCATGCAACAGACGTGGTGCTGTTATTAGTGCGGTGGCAGCTATTGCAGCCTGGAGAAATGTTCTTCGTTTCATGATGTCGGTCCCCATAGCTGGTCAAGGCGTTGCTGGCGTCCACAATTGTATCGGTAAAACTTATAGCGTATCGAATTCTTGAGATAATAGTTCTGATGATACTCTTCAGCCGGCCAGAATGTGGTCGCGGAGGTGATTTCAGTGACTATATCTTTGTTAAACAATTTATGTTGCTGGATCTGTTCTTTTGACGCTTCAGCTAAGCGGCGCTGCTCATCACTGCGATAAAAGATTCCGGGCCGATATTGTGAGCCTACATCGCAGAACTGACGGTTGGGCGTGGTTGGATCAGTATTTTTCCAGTACACATCCAGCAACTGATCATAAGCGATCACATTCGGATCAAACAACACCTGCACAGCTTCCGTATGACCCGTGCTGCCATCTGATACCTGAGCGTATTTTGGATTCTCCTCTGTGCCGCCGGTATAACCGGA
>JAJFLF010000170.1 GCA_021772845.1 Mariprofundus sp. | reverse complement strand
TCATCCTGATCAGCGCGCTCCTCATGTTGCAAACGACTCGCAATCAGATCAGGGATCATGCCACCGTCCTTATCAGCAGTACCCCATGCATAAAATGTTTCCAGCGCCGATTCACGCGCCATGTGCCGATTTGCCATTATGCCTCCAGAGCCCGTTCAATCGTCTTCTGCTCAATCATCTGTAACTGTCTCACTACTTCCACAGCTGTTAAAGCTGCTTCTTCACCTTTATGTCCATGTGCGCCACCAACACGTTCGAGTGCCTGTTCATGCGTATCGACGGTCAAAACGCCGTTACCAACACCCACATCACCGCGCTGAGCGACTTTACCAATCGCATCCATCGCACCCTGACATACATAATCGAAATGCGCTGTATCACCACGAATCACACAACCGAGGCATACCACCGCATCAAATCGACCCGTATCTGCCATCTTCGTTGCAATCGTACCGATTTCGAAAGCACCCGGCACATGTGAAATGATGATATCAGATTCAGCACAGCCGTGCTCTTTCAGAGCCGACACGGCTCCCGCTAACAGCGCTTCGGTAATATCAATATTAAACCGGCTCGCTACGATACCAACCTTCAAACCGGTCGCATCAACATTACCAACCAGATGTGGTGCGTCTAAACTCATGTTTTATCACCTTTCATATTCAGCAGATGTCCCATTTTATCACGTTTGGTGGTCAGATAAGCAACATTATCTTCATGCTCATTCACTTCAAGCTGCACACGCTCACTCACTTCAAGCCCATAACCATCGAGTGCAATAATCTTCTTGGGATTATTGGTTAAGAGTTTTAAGCGACGCAGGCCCAAATCACGCAAAATCTGCGCACCAATGCCATAATCTCTCAAATCCGGTTTAAAGCCGAGTTTCTCATTGGCTTCAACTGTATCGTGCCCCACATCCTGCAATTCATAGGCACGCAATTTATTGAGCAGACCAATACCGCGCCCTTCCTGGCGCAGATAGAGAATCACACCTTCACCCGCTTCAGCTACCTGCCGCATGGCAGCATGCAGCTGCGAACCACAATCACAACGGCGCGAGGTAAATACATCGCCCGTCAAACATTCCGAATGTACACGTACCAGACAAGGGCGTTCTGCATCAGGTTTCCCCATTACCAAAGCCACATGCTCAGCCTGATCGACTGCATTGGTATAACCAATCAATTGAAAATCGCCAAACTCAGTCGGCATACGCACTTCCACTTCACGCTTGACCAACGAATCATGTTTCAATCTATGACTGATTACATCCGCAATTGAACCGACTTTCAAACCATGTTTTTTCGCGAACTTCTTCAGTTCAGGCATACGCGCCATCGAACCATCGTCATTCATGATTTCGCAAATCACACCGGCAGCTTTCAAGCCCGCCATACGAGCCAAATCAATACTGGCTTCAGTGTGTCCAGCGCGCACCAGCAGACCACCATCACGCCCGACCAGAGGAAACACATGGCCCGGTGTATTGATATCAGTAGGCTTTGCATCATCCTTGATAGCTGCACGTATCGTATGAGCCCGGTCATAAGCAGAAATACCTGTGGTCACACCTTCAGCCGCTTCAATGGAGATGGTAAAATTGGTTTTAAATTTGGAGTTGGTATTGGACACCATCAACGGTAGTGCTAATTGATCAGTCTGCTCCTGTGTCATCGCCAGACAGATCAAACCACGACCATGTGTCGCCATAAAGTTAATCGCTTCGGGAGTCACCCACTCCGCCGCCATCACCAGATCACCTTCATTCTCGCGATCTTCATCATCAGCCAGAATGATCATGCGGCCAATGCGCAGCTCTTCAAGCAGCTCTTCAGTTGTTGCCAAAGTCATTATTTCTCCGTTGGGAACTGCATCAGTCGCTCAACATAGCGACCATACATATCGGTTTCGATGTTTACCCTGGCACCTGTTTTCAAGGCACCCAAATTTGTGTGCGACAAGGTATGAGGAATCAGGTTCACGGTAAAGTCATTCCTGCCGACTCTGTTCACGGTCAGGCTAACACCATTAATGGTTACTGAACCTTTCACCACCACATAACGCGCCAAAGCATCCGATAACGTAAAGGTAAACTCACGATGTTCGCCAATTTTTCGAATAGCCTGAACCAGCCCCACACCATCCACATGGCCGGTAACCATATGCCCTCCAAGGGCATCACCCATGCGCAATGCAGGCTCAAGATTCACCGCACCCTGTTCGCAGGCATCAGCAAATGTAGTCAGCTGTAGCGTCTCTAAAGACAAGGTGGCGGCAAAGCTTTGACTGCCAGGGAAAGAAGTAATCGTCAGGCAGCAGCCATTACAGGCCACCGAATCACCGATGTGCCAGCCTGACATATCCAGTGCAGTAGCAAAGACCATATGCGATTGTTGAGATTCTTGTTGAATGGACGCAATGGAGCCAACATCCTGAATAATTCCGGTAAACATGCGCCGAACCCTACATACTTCATAGCATTATGAATAACACCCCCTGCGTGAGATCCATATAAGTACTGCTCTGCCGAGGCTGCAAGACAATAACTTTCTTTATATAGACCTAAACTATAATATGCGGCCATCCTCAAAGACGGTACCTGAATCTGTTCACACAGACGGACTGAAGCGGAAAGGAAGCTATGACTGAACGTAAACGCATTACTGCAGCGACGCTCAAGCGCGCCAAGCAGGCAGATGAAAAAATGGTATGGCTGACAGCATATGATGCTGCCAGTGCACAGATTGCTGAAGCCGCCGGAGCTGAAGTGCTACTCGTTGGCGACTCACTCGGCATGGTTTCCTTAGGTTTTGATTCCACCCTGCCTGTTACCCTGGATCATATGATCCATCACACTGCCGCTGTTGTACGCGGCCGCCAAAAAGCATGGGTGGTTTGTGATCTGCCTTTTGGTTCCTACCAGCAAACCTCTGAACAGGCTTTCACAAGCAGCGTACGTGTATTGCAGGAGTCTGCCTGTGATGCGGTCAAAATTGAGGGCGGCGAACACATGGCCGCAACCATTAAATTTCTAAGCGAACGTGGTATTGCCGTCGTCGCACATATCGGACTTACCCCGCAATCCGTGAAGAAATTCGGCTCCTACGGCAAACGCGCCAAAGACAATGCAGGACGCGAACAACTCATCAAAGATGCCAAAGTGGTTTCTGCTGCCGGTGCGGTATGCATCGTATTGGAAAACATCCCGGCTGATTTGGGCACAGAGATTACGAGCATGCTGGATACCCCGACTGTAGGTATTGGTGCAGGCAATCATTGCGATGCACAAGTGTTGGTATGGAATGACCTGCTTGGCATTTCAGAATCCAACCCACCTTTTGCACCGGCTTATGCCAATGTGCGCGCGATCATGACAGATGCGATTTCACGCTGGGCTAGCGACGTAAAATCCGGTCAATTTCCTAAAACATGAGGGTCGCCCACACCACATCTGAAGTACGCCGCCAACTGAAAAATCTACGTGGGCACAAAACCATCGCCTTCGTACCTACCATGGGCTGCTTGCACGATGGTCATATGAGTCTGATCAAGGAAGCCAAAGCACTGGCTGATATTGTTGTGGTCAGTATTTATGTGAATCCATTACAGTTTGGGCCGAATGAAGATCTGGAGCAATACCCGCGCCCGTTTGAGCGTGATGCTCAATTGTGTGAAAAAGCCGGTGTCGATTTCATATTTCACCCAACATCGCTCTATCCTAAATCGGGGCCCAAGGTAACGCTGAAAGCCACCAAACTGTCCGACTCCCTCTGTGGTGCATCGCGCCCCGGCCATTTTGATGGTGTGGTTACAGTGGTGAATATTCTGTTCAATATTGTACGTCCGGATTTTGCCATCTTTGGTGAAAAGGATTGGCAACAGCTGGCTATTATCCGCCGCATGGTGAACGACCTGCAGATGCCCATAGAAATTATCGGTGCTGAAATTAAACGTGAAAGCGATGGGCTCGCTATGAGCAGCCGCAACCGTTATCTCTCCGATGCTGATCGCCTGCAGGCCGTCACACTCTCGCAAGCCCTGATCGCCATGCAGGCGCTGGCAGCATCTGGTGAGCGCGATGTGGAAACGCTAAAGAACAGAGCACAAGAGATTCTCACCAGTGCCAATATCACCACCCAATATCTGGATGTACGCAACGCCACATCCCTGAAAAGCAAACGCAAACTCAACAATCAAAGCAGCCGGGCCTTTATTGCCGCACCCATCGGGGCTGCGCGATTGATTGATAATATGCCACTTATTTACAACTCGCAGGAGTCAACAATATGAAACTCACCATGCTAAAATCCAAAATTCACCGCGTGAGCGTAACGCACGCTGAACTCGATTATGAAGGCTCCTGCGCCATCGATCAGAACCTGATGGACAAAGCCAACATCCTGCCATTTGAAATGCTGCATATTTATAATGTTGCCAACGGTGAACGCTTTACCACCTACGCCATCACTGCCCCGCGTGATTCCGGTACGATCGGTGTAAATGGTGCAGCCGCCCACAAAGCATCACCTGGTGATCTGCTAATCATCTGCACCTACGCAGAACTGCAAGCATCTGAAGCCGAACATTTTAATCCTGCCTTGGTCTATGTGGATGCAGAGAACAACATCACCCACACCTCGCACGGCCACCTGGCTGCTGCGTGAATATGCCCACCACTAAGACAATCACGACATATGCCATCAACAATCTACAGATTGGACTTGATGAAGATGACCGACAAATAAAACAACGTCTAGCCGACCACTGCCTTATTAACATAGAGGCAATCGTTTCATGTAACTGCGCCCGCCGTGCGCTTGATGCCCGCAAAAAAACCAATATCCACTTTGTCTGCACCTATGAAATCGAACTGAATCAAACACTCGATCCACTACCAAAAAACACCCGTCTGATTGAATCCTCATCGCTCATCGCCAACACACCGGAACTATTAAGCAGAAAACTGAATAACGATGACCATGTTATCATCATCGGAGCTGGTCCTGCCGGCCTGTTCACTGCACTGGCACTGGCTGAGGCCGGTTTGAAGGTGACACTACTGGAGCGTGGTAAACCGGTTGAAACCAGAATGAGAGACATCGGTCGTCTGCGTTCACGCGGTGAACTCAATCCTGAAAGTAATATCTGCTTTGGTGAGGGTGGTGCTGGCACCTATACCGATGGTAAACTCTATACCCGCATCAAACACCCATTCCTGCGTCATGTGCTGCACACGTTTGTGCGTTTTGGTGCCAGAGACGATATTCTCGTCGATGCACACCCGCATCTGGGGACAGACAAACTGGTTCGCATCGTACGTAATATGCGTGAACGTCTGATTGAACTCGGTGTCGATTACCGTTTCGAAACCCGTGTTGATGATCTGCTCATGATCAATGGTTCAGTGACAGGCGTGCGTGCCACCAATCTGGTCACACAAACCGAAGATGAAATCACAGCTACCCATGTGGTTTTGGCTACCGGACACTCAGCCCGCGACACCTTTGAACGCCTGCAATCGCTCGGCATCAAGATGGAAGCCAAAGCGTTTGCTGTTGGTGTACGTGCTGAACATCCGCAGGAACTGATCGATTCCATCCAGCTTGGCGCATCTGCCAAACACCACAAACTGCATGCAGCAGAATATAGCCTGACCCATCAAGCCAAGGATAAACATCTCGGTAAACGTGGCATTTACAGCTTCTGCATGTGTCCAGGTGGTCTGATTGTGCCTTCCCCCACCGAACAGGGGCGCATGGCTGTCAATGGTATGAGCAATGCCAAACGCGGTGGTCGTTGGGCTAATTCAGGCATTGTGGTGCAAGTGACTCCGGAAGATCTGATGCGCCATGGACTCGATGATGACCCATTGATGGGCATCTCATTCCAACGCGAGTTAGAGACCGCCACATTTAGGGCTGCATCCAACAGCTATGCAGCACCCACCATGAAGTTAACGGATTTCATCAATAAGAAACCAAGTGGAACACTGGCTGCGACCCGTTTTAAACCGCAAGCGATTCCCACAGATTTACATGAACTTCTCCCCAACTGGATCAGCCAGCCGTTGGCTGAAGGTATCCATGCTTTTGATCGCAAAATGCGCGGTTACATCACCGAGGATGCCAACCTGTTCGGGACAGAAACACGTACCAGCTCTCCGATTCGCATTGAACGTGGTGAAGATATGCAATCTGTGAATGCACGCGGTCTGTTCCCTGTCGGTGAAGGTGCCGGTTATGCCGGTGGTATTGTCAGTGCTGCTGTTGATGGACTAAAAGCCGCATCCGCTATCATGAACAAAAGTGACAATGAGGTTTAAATGACAAACAACGACATTCTTCGCCGACTTCGCTACACATTTAACTGTGATGATAACAAGGTGATAGAGCTATTTGCATCCGGTGGAAAAGTAGTCGATCGCACTCAGATCAGCGCCTGGTTAAAAAAAGATGATGATCCTGCATGTAAAGAGTTGATTGATGTCAATCTAGCGGCTTTTTTAAACGGTTTTATCAATGAAAAACGCGGCAAAAAAGCAGGCCCGCAGCCCAAACCTGAGTTAGAGTTAAATAACAATCTTATTTTTCTGAAATTGAGAATCGCATTAAACCTCAAAGATGATGATATTCTGGCGACTCTAAAACTGGCTGGTTTAGTCATCGGCAAAGCTGAGCTCAGTGCATTTTTCCGCAGTTTCGAACATAAAAACCGACGCCATTGCAAAGACCAGGTATTGCGTAACTTCCTGCATGGCCTGCAGATTAAATATCATACAGATAAAGCAGCGGCAACACCTACAAAGGCTCCAACAAAGACAGTGACCAAAGCACCAACAAAGAGACCTGCAAAGGCCCCCACAAAAGCACCTACTAAAACGTTCAAATG
>JAJFLF010000169.1 GCA_021772845.1 Mariprofundus sp. | reverse complement strand
GTAGGCACATGCGTGTGCGTGCCATACACAAAAGATGCACGCCCATCCATATACCAACCCATGCCCATCTTTTCACTTGTCGCTTCAGCATGCATATCAACTAACACGGCACTTACATCATCAGGAATTTCAGACATGGCCTGATCCACTGCCTCGAATGGGCAATCCCATGACCCCATAAACACCTGACCGATAAGATTAATGACGGCGATCTTATGACCCGTAGCTGTCTCCTGAACAGTCCAGCCACGACCCGGTGCAAACTTGGTAAAATTCATCGGCCGAACATAACGATCATCCTCATCAATATGCTCGAGAAAACTGCGTTGATCCCAGCAGTGATTGCCATTGGTCAACACATTCACACCCAAATCAAACAACTCATCGGCCACTTTTTCAGTAATACCAAAACCGTGCGCCAGGTTTTCACCATTGGCCACCACAAAATCGATCTGATGCATATCAATTAATGTTGGCAAATGACTCTTTAACGCACGCCGGCCAGCCTGGCCAATTACATCACCAATAACTAAAACTTTCATTCTTTCTAAGCTGGTTTCGTACATGCAATAACCTCTTTTTCAGTAATAACATAATCCATCGGCACATCGTGACTTTCAAATGGAATGTGTGCGGCCTCCTGACATGAGAAAGCCAGACCAATAACCTGCTTGATATGACAACGCTGCAGCGCAAGCCAGAAATCAAAACAGCCCTTACCCATACCCAGGCGGTTCCCCTGCCGGTCAAATGCAGTCAAAGGGCACAGCAGCGTCGTTGCCCCCTTCTCCCCACCCCACAACATACCACCAACTGGCTCCTGGATACCGAACAGACCGGTTTGCCAGCGTGTTGTTTCAGACAGCTCATACCATTCCATATGTTCATGGTGATGGGTCACCGAAGAAAACAGACGATAATCATCAATATCAAGCAGCCCATCCGTTGCCACCTCAGATGGCAGTGATCGATAGATCAGCAGATTTTCTGGCCGCTCAGACTGACCCGACAGATAATCCAATAGAGAAGAGATAATAGATTGGGAAAATGCATGGCGTTGCTCTTCAGCAAGAGACTTACGTTGCTGCAGAGAATATGCACGTATTTGGGCTTTATTCATGGATGATTCGTGGCAGGAGAGTTGAAGGAACCTCCGCGCTGGCGTGGTGGCAAACAGTCGACGAACCCTCTAACAAGAGGTGGGCGCCGCAACTGGGCATCAGGTATCCCGATAAGGGGACGCACAACAGCCAAGATAGGTAAGCTCCCATTCGACAAGTATCGGCTCAGGCAACATTTATGCCATTCGCTCAACGCAGAGGCGCTTTCGCTAAACCTTCTGCTTGTAATACTACACTATCAAATTCGGAGATCAAGCCTTCCAGGCCATCAACCCCTGTGTTCTTGGCTTTCAATAACTCACCAGCTAAATTCAGTGCTACAAGTGTTAACAGACGATCTGACCCAACCGATGCGCCCATCTCTCTGAGCTCATCAATATGCTTCTGCACCAGATCAGAAGCAGCTAGGACCTGGTTAGGATCTTCATCCGTCAAAATAGAAAAGTTACGACCCATTAAGGTGATTTCAACAGGATTACTCACGATGCTTCTCCCTGTTCAGAAATCAGCCCATCAAGTTGTTCCATCGCATGCTCCACTCGGGCTTTCGCTTCCAGACGCGCGTTTTGAACGCCTTCAAGCTCACTTTCAAGGTGTTGCACCTGATCTCTACGTTTACGCAATTCGCTTTCAGCAATGCGAACGACCTCACGCATACGGTGATTATCAGCAATGGTTTTTTCCATATTGCGGCGAATAACAGCTAAATGTTCAGTAAGCGCATGCATGCGCTCTTCAAGGGCTTGTTGTGGTGTGTCTGACATGGTTGACATTGAATCACTTTCAAGCGAAAAATTCAAGCTCAATATGATATTTTTATTGAATATGCAGCTGCGCCGGTTCAATTAGCGTGCTATTTCGACACATCATCGCATTCATCGTGACGCATCAGCCCTTCACCGGGATAAGTGCAATGCTCAAGAAAGCATCATTCACTGCAAATTCTGAATCTATGGAACGAGTGCAGCCTCAATATCAGCCAGGAAAGGGAACCATTCTATTAACCATGCCGCCACACGACTGAAACTACCCATAAATATCAACGATCCAACAAAGATCAACAATACACCCGACAATTTTTCAATAATCATGAGATGGCGTTTAAAACCCTGTGACCAGCGCAAAAATGCATCCGTCGCCAATGCCGCCAATAAAAAAGGAATCGCCAGACCCAGCGAATAGGTAGCTAACAGAGCGATACCGTGCATCAACTCAGCCTGAGCGCCTGCCACAGCAAGGATAGCACCCAGGATTGGACCTACACATGGTGTCCACCCAAACGCAAAAGCAGAACCAAGAACAAGCGCTCCCATACCATGCTTAGCATTTACACCACCGGTATCAAAATGCGCATCCATCATCAGGAATGGAATACGGATAATGCCAGTATAATGGAACCCAAACACAACAATCACGGCTCCTGCCACTTTTCCCAGCAAGGCCAGATGAGACAACATCCATTGCCCCAATAGCGAGGCTGATGCACCGAGAATAATAAACACCAAACTAAAACCTGCTACAAACCAGATAGACTGCACCACTGCACGGCGCCGAACCGATGTGGTTTGACCATCCTGCTGGCGCAAATCGTTCACCGATACGCCTGATATATATGACAGATAGGCTGGCACCAGAGGCAGCACACAGGGCGATAAAAATGATAATAAACCAGCCAACAAGGCTCCAACAAATGTTACTTCAATCATGCAAACTCCATCGTTTTATTTCTTTCACTGTGACCAGACGTAGTTGGTCTTCGAAATAGACATCTACTTACGCCACTTCTCTATTTACCCACGCTGCATATTGTTCACTACTTTCGCACAGCTGCCAGCTAATCTCCGGCAGATCATACGGATGCTGTCTGCACAGCCAGTCGAGCACGTTATCCCTGTTTTCCATATTCGTTTTAATACTCAGATAATACTCTTCCGACTGCTCCACCTTACCTTTCCAGCGGTAAGTGGAAAGTCCGGGGCCAGTCATCTGCACGCAAGCGCATAAGCGCTGCTCAATCAGTGCCGCTGTAAGCAAGTCAGCTTCTGCACAAGAGCCGACACTGGTATGAATCAGACATATTTCAGACATGGGCTATCTTAACGTCTGTCCACCATATCTAAAGCGCATTGTTTACACCTCTCCACCTCTCATAATTCACAACAAGCATTCAGCGCTGCTGCTATTCTTGTGCTTCAGTCTTGTTAGGGAACTGCATGCCTGCTAGAAATAGAGTGTGGAGGGTCAACCATGTCAGAAACCATTGAAAGTATTCTTGATGAACATCGCAGCTTCAAACCACCGCAAGGGCACCAGGGAAACATCGCTTCTTTGCAAGCATATCATAGCCTGTGCGAAGCATTCTCTAATGATTCTGATGCTACGTGGAAAGACCTTGCTACAGAACACCTCAACTGGAAAAGCCCTTTCTCTAACGTACTGAATCAACAGAACGCACCATTTTTTCGTTGGTTTGAAGGCGGCACACTGAATTTATCCGAGAACTGTCTGGATCGCCACATCGACGCAGGCTTGGGTGAGCGCAACGCGATTATCTGGGAAAGTGAAGCTGGTGAAGTGCGCCACATCTCATACAGCGAACTGCTGGCCAATGTCTGTCGTGCCGCCAATGCCATGTTAACACTAGGCATCAGAGCAGGTGATCGGGTGGTGATTTATATGCCTATGATTCCCGAAGCAGCTATTACCATGCTGGCCTGCACCCGTATCGGTGCCATTCATTCCGTGGTGTTCGGAGCATTTTCTCCTCAAGCATTGAAAGATCGTATTGAAGATACGCAGGCCCGCTTGGTAATCACCGCCGATGGTGGTGGTCGTCGCGGTGGTGTGCATGCGCTCAAGCCGAATGTAGATGCAGCCCTGTCTGAAGGCTGCCAGAGCGTTGAACACGTATTGATTGTACGACATGCAGGCAATGATATTGAGATGAAAGCTCAGCGAGATCTCAACTGGCACGAAGCCTTGCATGCAGAATCAGAACATTGTGAACCGCTGGCTGTAGATTCCGAACATCCTCTATTTATTCTCTATACATCTGGATCGACCGGCAAACCCAAAGGTATTCTACATAGCACGGCGGGTTATCTCTTATGGGCCAGACTCACCATGTTATGGACGTTCGATTTTAAGCCGGAAAGTGATGTCTTCTGGTGCACTGCAGATGTGGGGTGGATTACCGGCCACACCTATTCTGTTTACGGCCCACTGGCCTGTGGCGGCACTACAGTGATGTATGAAGGTGTGCCAACATATCCTGATCCCGGACGATTGTGGAAGATTTGTGCCGATCATGATGTGACTATTTTTTACACTGCTCCAACGGCTATCCGCGCTCTAATTAAAGCCGGCGATGAATGGCCAAATCAACATGATCTTTCAGGTTTGCGTATCCTTGGAACCGTTGGTGAACCGATCAATCCGGAAGCATGGATGTGGTATCACAACGTCATCGGTAAAGGACGATGCCCTATTGTCGATACCTGGTGGCAAACAGAAACAGGTGGCCACATGATCGCACCACTACCCTATGCCACCCCGACCAAACCGGGATCGGCAACACTTCCACTACCCGGCATCGATATCGCGGTAGTTGATGAAGAGGGGCAGGAAGTCAGTGACGGTGGTGGTCTACTGGTTTTACGAAAACCATGGCCATCCATGCTGCGTGGTGTCTGGGGCGATGATCAACGCTATATTGATACCTACTGGGAAAAATTTAAGGGTAAATATTATTTCGCAGGCGATGGTGCCAGACGCGATGAAGACGGTTATATGTGGATCATGGGCCGAGTTGATGATGTATTGAACGTCTCCGGTCACCGGCTTGGAACCATGGAGATCGAATCAGCACTCGTTTCACACGAGGCTGTCGCTGAAGCTGCCGTTGTTGGCCGCCCACACGATATTAAAGGTGAAGCAGTCTGTGCATTTGTTACGCTGAAGGGAGATGTTGATGATGCATCTGCTCAAGCTTTGGCAACTCAACTACGAGCTCATGTCACGAAAGAGATCGGTGCTATCGCTAAACCGGACGATATTCGCTTCTCCAACAGCCTGCCAAAAACACGCTCTGGAAAAATCATGCGCCGTCTACTCAGAGATATCGCAGCTGGTCGGGAAATCACTTCCGACACTTCAACACTTGAAGATCAAAGCGTGGTTCAGCAATTGCAAAAGTCGAGATAAACGGTGTCTTCAGTGCTGTATGCATGGGTAGGTGTTTAGCTGAAACCGCGCCATATCTTCCATCATCCGGTCGGCACATTTCCTGCCGGTGCACGCTGGTACCTTGCCTGCATCGCAGTGTTTACGCTGTTATGCCTCGCCATACATCTATCGATTCAAACAGATGCGCAGCAGCGCGCCGAAGTGCTAGTGCAGGCTTGGGCTAAAAAAGCAGATATTCAAATCAACCACATCCACTATCACCTACTTCGTAATGCGTTGATTCTTAAAGATATTCATGTAAAAAATGGCGCCGACAGCATCGCCATAAAACATCTCTTATTACGCACCAATCCTGAATCGTTGAACAGCCCCAAACCACATATCGGACAGGTGGAGATATCAGGTATTGAAGCTGAGTTTCATCTAGAGGCAGAAAACCATGCATGGCAACAAAACCAAGCATTAATGAATATCTGGCAGGCAACCTCTTCATTGCGGGCACAAAATGGCCAGATTACATTATACCTTCAAGAGCATGCTTCAACACCGCTTGTGCTGAATAACATCTTCATACAACAACATATGCAATCCAACAAACGCACAATCACTGCATCTGCCAACCTGCATCATGGTTCATTACAGTGGCAACTGCATTCGAATCGCCATAACAAAAAATCAAAGGGAACGTTCAGCTGGAAGCATGTCAGCACACGACAACTGACTGATGCCCTGGCATTAAAACCAACCGATGGTTATCTCAACGGCGCACTTACATGGCGCCAATCCATGGACACAGCCGCACAACACACCACGCTCAATCTAAAAGGTAAGACACACTTTAGTACCGAGAACATCACATCCGAAAATGCTGACGACAAACGATCCTTACCGCGTTTGCGCTTCTCAGCCAAGCAACGCGCCAAGACCTGGAATATCGACATCGATGCACGTGCATGGCCACTGACAGCTTGGACCAGCTTCATGCCCAGCCTTGATAAACGCCAGATCATCTCTGCCCAAATTGATGGAGGCAGTCATTGGAAAGGGCGATCGGGAGCATGGAACATCAACGGCTCAAAAGGTGTAGTGCACGATATTGTTTTTGCCTCTCCGGAGCAGCAAGATGGCGAAAAGATACGTTCTGATGCGTGGTCCTGGCATGAGATCCAATACGACAGTTTTAATATTGATAGCAAACAACAAGATTTATACATCTCTCGCATGATCATGAACGACGGCAAATTCACCCTAAACACTGCAAGCTCACCTGAAACACAAGCTTCTCAGCAAGGCTCTCAAACAAGCAGATCACCTGAAACATGGAATATCGCTGTTGATGACGTACGGGTGCGTAATATGACATTGGCTATAAAACTGCCCGATGGAGATCTGATACTACAGTCTCTCACAGGTCAATGCGCTTGGCCTGAACAACAGCCTCTAAGCTTC
>JAJFLF010000168.1 GCA_021772845.1 Mariprofundus sp. | reverse complement strand
CATGCAGATCTGCATGAACATCGTTATCATCAATCAGCCCCTCTTTATACATCCGGCTCACGGTCTGCGTACGATGCTTCACCGTATCCCAATCGTCGCAGACAATCTTGTCGCAGAGGGAGGCCACAGCATACTCATCCTCCCAGCCACCGACATGGCTGTAAAAGGCACCCGGTTTGACCCACTCAGCTTTAAGCAGTGGTGCTTGCGCACCTGTTGCCGTGACCAGAATATCGGCCCCCTCCATCGCTAAGCGGATATCACCGTTTGCAGCGATAAACTCCATATCGGGCAAAATCGGAGAGAGCTGATCGATAAATCCCTGCTCCTCAGCAGCACTAAGCGCCGTAACACGGCAGACCTTAAGCGTAGGACGCACCACCTTCATTGCCAGAAGGTGCATCTTCGCCTGCTCTCCGGCACCGATAAAGCCGATGGTTTCCGCATCCTTAATGGCAAGATGCTTCGCAGCAACAGCACCAACAGCACCAACCCGCATATTGGAAGCAAGCGTGCCATCCATCACCGCAACAGGAAAACCGCGTTCGATCTCTGACAATACAAAAATAGCCGATAGATTCTGCACATCATATTTGCGTGGATTATCAGGGAACACCGACACCCATTTCACACCGCATATCTTTTCATCAAGCATCGTTGCCGGCAGACAGTTGATTCGGTTCTGAGTCTTTTCGTCGAAAATCTGTACAATTTTTTCCGGAAACATGATCGAACCTTTTTCAAAGTCCAACAGTGTTCGCTCCACTACCTCGATAATCAAACGCATATCAAAACAGCCTGCATCAAGCAGACTCTCCTGAGAAAAATAATTAAAATCTACTTCGTGATGACTCATTAGAACCCTTCTTTTAAAATATCTATGTGATGTAAAACCCAGAATCCCCTGGAAGGATTTTGAGCGAGCACATTATATATAAAACATAGTCCAAATTCAAAGGGTGATGCGTCACCTCTATTCTGATATTTTTAAACTAAACATAACTACAACTGCATCGACCCAACCTATTGATTTGTATATACTTTCACCGAACAACATGTATTACATAACCTTAAAGAAACATTTTTAGAGTCCAAATGGACGCGATAAGAAACATGATCCGATCCTGTTCTGCTCTTAGCTGGGCATATCACTGATAAAAATCGCCGCCCCTATTCGAATCGTGAATGAGAATGCACACTAAAAACAGTCAATCGCCTCAACAGGCAAGCTCAGGGCTTGCTCCCCATCTCCGTAGCTGGAAGCCTTGGCAAAGAGGAACACAACACATGTTTAGTGAACAAATTGCAAAATACACCATCATTATGGAGCACCTGCTGGCGAGCCCTGCCATCTGGCTGGTCGCAGGCATCTCTACACTGGGAAATATTATACCCAGCGAGGGAGCATTCAGCTTTGCCCCATGGATACTGATGGCGCTCACATTCTATATTGGTACAGGCATCTATAACGGCTTTACCCACGGTGAGTTTCGCATCACTACAACGCAGGCCATTGCAAGAGCTAAACCGGTCATCGTTCCTGTTCTCCTGTTTTCAATCAAACTATGCCTGCTGTGGATCATACCTTTAGTTTTTGCTTTCTCTGTAATCATGACTACAGGCGCAGAGAGTGTTGGTTCGGTTATCATTACGTTCGCCATGGGCGTCTGCCTGGTGGTCTCCCTGATGATGGGTACAGCGATTATTTTACTGAAAAAAGAGTACGATTTCTGGCCCACACTGCGACTACTATTGAACAAGCTGCCCAAACTGCTGCCAAAAATATCGCTGGCGCTGATACTGCTCATTCTCATACTGGCTATAAGCATTGCCTTTACCGCAAGTGACGAGCTGAATATCTGGCAGGTATTGATCACACCAGCGATTGAATTCACAGAGTATGCACTCTTTCTCTACCTTGTTGGCATCTTCAGATCAGAGCCAGATTATCTACAGCTTCCTGAGTCTCAAAACGACTGAAACACCTGTTCAAAAGCAGAACATTCGCGGTCTGTTTTCACATCACCGCTGAATACGCAAACAACTCATACCCTACGAGCGGTTGGATTCCATTCTGATCAATGTCACCGCGTTGAAACACCCATCATGAACAGGCAGGGAAGATCATCTGTCAATCCAGTCGTTACCGGAGAGCACCAGGCGACACGACCATAGACTTGAAACCGGGTGCTACCACGATAGTTAAAATCCAGACGGACTTTCTCGCCTCGCTTTAGATCAGTGTTCACATTCAAACCTATACCGTTAAATGAAACATCCCGCACGCCTTCCACGGTGAAGTTATTGCCAGAGTTGATGTGCAACAGCTCCTCGATGGATAATTCATGGGTCGCGGTACGTTCTTCTTTGCGACCTTCTACGCTCATAACAGCTCCCGCAATAAGTAAAAAACATATCACATATTCTACTATTAATTAGTAGACGTTTTTTTGAAATGAACAACCATCTCCGGATTGTGTATTTAGGCACCGCATAGCCGCACACAACACTGGGTGCCGTGTCGAGCACGGCAGAAGGTGGATGCTGCTTGCAGCAGATCAGGTGAATCACGTAGTGAGAGAATATCCCCTGGGGAGAAAGCACCCTGGGGTGTGACGATGAGCTAGCTGCTGCACTGCTGCTTTATTATAGGTCTGTTCACACGCTTTAAACGAACATCTGAAGAATCGGCACCAGCTATCGGCACGAACAGAAATGCCAGCCCGACAACGGCGCCCTGTGATCTGTACTTGCCATCACCCCTCTCATCCAGGCCAAGTGTTATCGATTCATAACTGGGCCCCACAAGCACATCTCACGTTCGGAAACTGTATACTATCATCTTTTCTCATCTGCTTTAATCAGACCTGATTCATCTTCACCGTCATCGGATTCAGAATTTCCAGCATCATCCGTATGATCTGATTCCGGTGGAGCTGGTGACAAGAAACCTATAAGCAGCAGCAAGCCGCCTACGCCTAAGAACGAGACAATTCGAGCCATCGTGCCTGTACCCGAGAGATCAATGATGAACAGCTTGATAACCACAAGCGCAAGCAGCGCCGCTCCTGCCATCCACAAGACACGCACCCCTTGTCTGCTAGACCACGACATCAATACAAGCGCTAACGCGCTCCAGCTGATGGATAAGCCAGCCTGAAACTCAACTGAATGCTGCAGGGCCTGTACATTCCATGCCGTAGCGAACCAGTGATGAGCCACTCGGGCAATGTCAGCATTAAACAAAGCGAATCCCACCAAAGCTGCAAGCAGGTAGAACTGTTTCGTTTTAAAGAAAAGAAGCTCGTATTCATTGAGAGCCCTCCACCAGACAAAAACGGCCAGTGCTGCCAGAGCAATCACAATATCCAGTGGGTTTAATAGTGGAATATAGCGTATCGAAATATTGACCGGATCAAATAACGTCCAGCATAACCAGCCCCCTAACACCAATAGACAGATCACTGCTGATATCTGCAGATAACTTACCCGGTGAGCCGCAACAGGCCAGCGTTTCACATTGGAACTTATGATCATCAATAATAGCGCAGCCACAATACCGGCAGCCAGCTCTGCTAATATGGGTATATGCATGGATATAGATAGCAGGTTTGATAGTTGCCAATGCAGTTCCCGAATCAAAAAGAGCAGTAAAAAACAGATGCCAGCCACATGAAATAGATTATATTTTTTATCATCAACACCAGCATGCTCCCTTTTATTATCGTCCAGATACAACATCCAAAATGCCGTCACGATAGCAGGTATCCAGGCAAGAGCTCCCCACCCTTGAAGCGGCTGATCCACGTAGTCGAATTCCTTCACTAGAGCAGCCAGCAGCAGACAGATCAAACCTATATTCAAGCGACGGAATGCTTGCCAGCCAAACCGTAATCCCAAACCTTCAACCAGCCAGGCAGAGAAGGTGATCCATAGTACCGCCGACAATAGCAAATCGTGATAGTTAAAATGCCTGTTCAACTCAGTCAGCCCTGCAAGCAGCCACCAGATCAAACCTAAGCATTGGAATCCAAATGCGATATTTTTTGGCATCCACTTACTTAGTTCTGGTCTGTCGTTTCTCCAATCAGCATTACCAAGTATCAGCGCACAAACCCAGGCGGAGAATGCAATCAATAGAGCACTCAATGCCGATCCATAACTTGCAGATGGCACCAGTGGTGAACCATTCCACCAGCAGATTGCAGCCAAAACCTGCAACAGCAGCCCGGTTAACAGAGCTCGCTGACTATTTTGTCTGATGCCCAACCATAACAGACCAACACCTTCCATCGCCCATGCAGCAGCTGTTTCAGCCTCATTAAATTCCAATGGAATCGCCAGCGTTAACAGCGTTACAGCAATCGATAACAGCGACATCGCGAGTACAATATTTTCTTTTTTGTAAGCTAACCAGGCTGGCACTAAATAGACCATCCCGGACAGCAGCGCGGATAAACTCAAACCATGCTCAAAGTCATGCACCAAAGGCGTTTGCAGCAGAAAGAAACCTACAGGCGTACCAAAGATAATCGATGCATCCACCCTGCCAAAGCTTTTCTGTTTCGGGTCAGCTTTATGTAAACTGAATAGCACACCAATCACCAGATAGAGCAGTCCAAAACTAATCAGGAACGGTTCTACCGAATCAAAAAATGAGGTTTGATAATAGTTGTAACCCCAGAGCGCCGTCACAATGAACGTTGCGACCATGCCCAACAGATTCAAACTGCGCCATGCTTTGCACCATGCAAGCAACGCAATACCTACATTGAGTACGGCATACCATGAAAACAGTGCAATATGACTACCTGTACCGGTTGAGGCCAAAATAGGTGCGAGAAAACCACCTGCAAATGACAATATTGCCAGCCAGCGTGCATTATGGATCACAGCCATGCCCACGCCTGCACCTGAGACCAGTGCTAACATTGTAAGAGCCTGAGCTGCGGGCAGCAGATCATAGAGTCTAAACGATGCAAAAATAGTCAGATACAACAGCCCTAAACCACCACCCTGCAACGCCAATCCATAAATTGGACGACTGGTACGCAGAAACCAACCAGCTGCAAGCATCAGGCATGCAGTCAGCACAATGCCCCACATACGCATTTCGATAGATAGCTGCGAATGCTCAGCCGCATATTTGAGCAGAAAGCCCGCCCCAAAAAAGAGAATGATCGAACCAATACGCACCAGCATATTGCCACTGAAAAACCACGTCAGTGCTTTATTCGATAATTCAACAAAACGCCCTGTCGCATTATGCTTATCTCCCTTTTCGGCTTCCCATGGAGATTTAATTTCAGGCTGAATGGGTGGCCAAGGAGCATTGGTCTCCTGCTTTATGAATTCAGACAGATAAGCGTCGTCTTCATCGTCCAACTGAGAAGTTGGCGTTGTCACATTTACAGGTGTTTCTTTCTCCTGCGATGACGTTTTTATTTCACTGCTTCTGCTCAGCTCTGTATCGTCTGTTTGCTGTAGCTGTAGTGATAATCGCTGCAATCGTTCATTCAACACTTTTATCGTGCTGTCCATGCTAACGACTTTCCAGATCAACCAGCCCACAACGCCGCCAACCAGCGCGCCATCTCCCAATAAGGGAATACCTATAAGTATTCCAGCAATGATCCATAAAAATATCATAGTAGCGCCACCTCTTTTAG
>JAJFLF010000167.1 GCA_021772845.1 Mariprofundus sp. | reverse complement strand
GACTGCAAAATCAAGTTGATTTTGACTGAAAATAAGACACGACACTTTCGTGTTAAGCTCTCTCATCATGGTTGGTTTCGTCATAAAACTCCATTACCCATACTGATCACCTGTTTATACTAACTCACTCTGCCATCAAGGCTATTGATTCACCATTGATTTCAAATGCTCCAACACTTCCTTACATGACACATCTTCCATATGTTTAATAGGCATATCAGCATCCAATTGACTCACTAAGCTGAGCGCAACACTCCATTGCTTTAATGCTTTCTCTCGCTCAGTCTGATGTTGATAAATTGTGGCAAGATCCATATGAGCGGGAAGAAAGTCAGGTGCCAAATAGATTGCCTGCAGCAGTAGCGCTCTGGCTTCACCGATACGATTATGTTCCTGCTCCAGCTGGGCCAAAATAAAATAGGCATCCACGCAAAGAGCGTTTTCCTTTATCATGCTATGGCACAACTCTGATGCTTTAAGCAGATCACCCATGTTCGCATAACAGCGCGCCAGCATCACATTGGCATCCATATCGTTAGGGTGATATCGCAAATATTCAACCAACAACGTTGATGCCTTGCGATAATCACCATGAGAAAAAAAAGTATTCACCGTTTGCAGCGACAGGACCTCTATAGAGACTGGCGATGTCTGCACTGTGGAGGTCGAATGAGAAAGCGGTTTATGTTGTTTTATAGGAAGCTGTTTATTTCTTGCAGTTTTATTTTGCGCAGGTGATTTGAAAACCGTCGAAAAGTGATTTGATGCCTGCAGGCCAACGCCTGCTTCTATGTCTGATCGCTGCAAAATGGCCGACTCAGCAAAACTGCGTAATTTTAAACCCGACTTTTCTGGCATGGCCACTTCCGCATGGCCCGTCAACAGATAACCCTGCTCAGTAAGCGTAGCTGCAAATTTTCGCATCACGGCATTGATCGCATCTTGCCCGTAATAGATAAACACATTCCGGCAAATGATCAAATCCATATCAAACAGCCCCGAAGATGTACTTGGAAACGTATCACCCATCAAATCAACCCTAAAAAAAGTAACCATCTTTCTGATTTCTCTATCAATTTCCCAGCCATCATGATGTTGATGAAAATGCCTGCGCATATGCTCATCATCAGTACCGCGAAAAGACCAATCCCGATAAATGCCTTTTTGCGCAAAACAGATCGACTGCAAATTAATATCACTGCCAATCAAGACAATATGCCAATCCTGTTTCTGCTGCAGAAGCTCACTGAGAAGGATGGCTAAGGTATAGGCCTCTTCTCCTGTGGAGCAACCGGCACTCCATATTCTCAAACTGCGTTTATGTTGATGTTTTTCTATCAATTCAGGAATGATGCGATTTTTGAGTAGCTGCAACTGTCCTTTATCACGGAAAAAATGGCTCTCGCTGCAGGTCAGTTGAATCATCAGCTCTTCCCACTCTGTTTCTTGACCACCTCTTAACAGGTATTGGTAATAATCATCGAGCCCCGAAAAATCACCATGTTCAATACGAGACTGCACTGTCCGCAGCAATTTATCCGTATCTTTTTCATACAGATAAAGGCCAGTATGTCGACAGATCAACTCACTGAACTGTTGAAAAACATGCTTACTTTCGATCGCAGCCTCCCGTGTTATTTACGACCTTTTTCACTAATATAGATACACCCTACCCAATTTGATTGATTCAGCACTGGCATAGGCCCACATAAGACAGCTAAAACTTGTTAGCCATAAGCCAACGATACACCACACTCATTCAGGCTGAGGCATCCACTGATATCGGATATTCAGATCGGGCTCCTGACGAATGCATTGCACTCCCCGTCGCGCCTCAGAATTTAACGCAATCGGAGCTTTCAGGTTGGCTGTAACCCATTGTTCATTAGCAAAAGGATTAAGCACCAACATCCACATGACCTGTTCCTGATCTTTTATTTCAAGACAATTACACAAATCTTTAGCCAGCACAGGTGTGGGACCAAGACGATCTTCATTCCAGGGGGTGAGCAGGAAGGCTGCCTCTGGCTGATCAATGGACTGAATGCAGACAATATTACCATGCCCCTCGTAGATAAAACCAAACTCTCTGGCATCACTAAATCCAGCCATACCCTGTGGAAAGTGGAATGCTTCGTTATAATCGAGCTCTAAATCGATATTATTAGGCATTTTCGCTTGAGCTGTCATCATGAGATGCTCCCTTTCCCTTAAGCCATTTTAGTGCATTCACACCTCCGGCAGATTTGTTTTCTTTCTGAATAAGGTCATAAATTTCCATGCGATGGACCGGAATATCCAAAGGCGCTTCTATACCGATACGAACAATATGCTCGTTCTGAACATCCTGAATAATAATCCTGATATCATCGTTAATTCGAATGACCTGACCGATTTTTCTGCGTAATACAAGCATCCCCTCTTACCTGAGGTAATTAAGCAAACTGAGAGATTTAAGCTGGGATATCTGATTATAAGCCGCCTGCAATGCAATGCTGGATTGCTGCAATTGAGCAACGACAGACGGAACATCAACTGCTTCATGATTGCTCAGCTGCACTTCCAGCTGCAACTGCTGATCCTGATAGGATGCTTTATAAAAACTCATGGCACTTATTTGTGAACCAACATCTGCAGTCAAGTTGACCACCCCGTCACCAGCAGCGATCAGCGTAGTCAGAGAGCTCTGAATCGTTGCCACATCATTAATCTCAAGGGCTGTCTTAAATGCATTCAGTGAACTGAATGCATCAGTAAATGCCTGGGCATCACCACGCACATTGGAAACCACCTGTTGCTCCGGTGTTATTGCCACCATGCGGCTCTGATCGTTACCGTTGTATGAAATGGTATTGGGCAAAGCCGCCCCGCTTACGATAAGACTTCCTCCGGCCGGATTTGCAGTGTCAGGGGTACCGCTATAGGTGATGCTTATCTCTGCACCATTATTTAAGACTGCCGCGTTTGCACCAGTAGTCAGTAGTACAGGAGCAGCCAACAGCTCGGTGCCCAGTGCGTTGGTGATGCTTGAAACAGATGTACCTAAACCATCAAGTGTGACTGCGTAAGTGTCATTCACTGCATTGGGGTTTGTTGTTTGTGTTATGTTGGAGATCCCTGTGTTGGCGCCAGCGGCATAAATGCCAGTACCTGCACTAAAAACCGCATTGTCTACAAAAGCAGGTCTGTCGACCGCGGTACCGGCAAACAGCGACTGACCTTGCCATTTTTGATTTGCATTATCGAGGAATCGAGAAATGAGATGGGTTACTTCGATAGCAGCCGATGAACGCTGACTCGCAGTCATAGTGGCATCAGATTGTTGAACGGCAAGAGTTTGCGCACGTGTAAGTACATTGTTCATATCACTGAGCATGGTTTGACTTATATTCAGGCGCGTATTAATCAGGTTTACGGCTGCAAGACTACCTGTAATACCGGATTGTGCATGGCGGATATCCAGTGATACTTTATAATCAAGACCGGCCTGTGCAGGTGTTTGAAAACGGGTGCCTGAAGCGATCTGCGCATTACCGGTGTTTTGGAGATCCTGCTGCCTGGTAATACCGGTCAGCAGATTATTGTATATCTGGGTAGTAGAAATTCTCATCGGATCAGCCCCAATAGCGAGTCGAGCATCTGATTTGTGGTTGAAATAATTTTGGCGGATGCTTCGTATGCCCGCTGGAATTTAATCATTGCGATTAACTCTTCATCAACATTCACACCTGACATTGACTGACGCTGCAGCTCCAGCGAATCGGCTTCGGCTTTACGGTATCCCAATTGCTGAACAGAAACAGCCACATCTGTGCCGTACAGGGTAGAGAGAGTAGAGGTACGCTCATGCAAGCTGGCTGCAGTAGTACCATCAACGCTGATTTGCTGGTTTTGCAGTGCCAGAATCGCTGTTGCCGTAGCACTATTACCGACATCGGTGATTGAAGTGGCAAGATTCACCTGACCGGTATTGATAGCACTAACACTGGCCTGAACGGCATTGGAAATTGAAATCGATGCACTATTACTGCCATGGAAAAAGGCATTGATTTCATAGGCTGCCAACACGTTACTGGTATCATCCGATAGTCTAAACGTAGTACCCGCATCGGCAGCAATACTCAAATGCCCGGTAGCATCAATAGTTGCGGTAACTCCGGCAACAGCACTCAGGCTGGTTGCGATGTCATTCATGGTTGTTGCACCGGCTGTCACAGCAATGGCAGTTCCACCTGCTGAAGTAGCCAGACCAGCGGCATTATATGTATGAACATTAAAACTACCGGTTTGAATCTGGGAGGCAAATGGCGCGGCTTGGGTGGCATCATCTACTGCTGCGGCATTACTCACCTGTTCGGCAAGCAGGCTGGTATTTCCCGTCTGTCCCGTTCCACTGGCATGAATCTGATTGGTATTGAATACAAGGTTAGCAGCAATACTGTCAATCTGCTGTTGATACACCCCCATCTTATTATCACGCAGATCAATCAAACCACCGATCTTTCCGGTTGCCAGCGCTCCAGTGAGTGGCTGAGATGATTCTACAATTACCACTTCGGCATAGCCGCTAGCAGCAACCGTACCACGCCCCAGATGATGAGAAACACCGTCCTGAGATAGCAGGGCACCGTTCACACCCTGCAACAGGAAGGAACCATCTGCTGTTGGCACTTCCTGCACAGGAATAAGCTGAGCGATTTGACGTACTGCCTGATCACGCTGATCACGCAGATCATTGGCTGTATTTGCGCCAACTTCAGAACGGCGGATTTGGGTGGTTAATGATGCGATACTATCGAGAAGTATATTGGCATTGGTAATCACCTGATCAATTGTACTATCTGCATTATTCTGTGAATTCGTCAATTGCTGATTCATATTCGACAAATTCGTTATAATCATATTGGACTTGGCACGCACATTCACACGCTGCGCGGCATCCTGTGGATCATTAGCAAGCTGTTGCCACGCCAGATAAAAATCATCTAATGCCGTACTCAGCCCGGTACTTTGCAGGCTACCAAAAACACTCTGAACAGCCACAAGGCCGGTATTCACTTCTGTCCAGAAAGATACCTCAGAGTTATTACTCAACTGAGCACTATTAATAAGCGGGTCGATAACACGACTTACGTTGGCAAGGTCAACACCACGGCCAAAATTAAAATCACCAACTTTACTTGGTGTAGTCGTCACTAAGCTGGAGGTCTGACGTGAATAACCGGGTGTATTGACGTTTGCAATATTATGCGAAATAACATCAAGGGCCTTCTGGTTGGTCTTAAGGCCACTACCGGCGATATTCAGAGCATCAAATAACATTCTGTTTACCTTCTACTATACGTCTGGGCTGGCTGCGACAAACCAAGCTTCTGTAAAATAGACGATGATACGTTATACGCTGCCAATATGCGCAGATGATTTTCCTGGCTAGCTTTGTCTACTTTCACCATGCGCTCATACAGGTTGCGACGCAGACTCTGAAATTCAGCACTCTTGTTACCTGCATGTGTATCGATAATCACTTCCAGCGTAAGGTTCTCATCAATCCCCTGCTCACGTAATAAATTTCTGCATGTAACTTCCAACTCTCCAAGAGCCTGATGCGCCACAACACGGCGATCAGTCAGCACGACAATCTGATCTGCATCCAATGATCTGATCGCTTCATATTCGGATTGTCCAATCTGCTCAAGCTCCTGGGCATAGACATTCATCTGCGCAAGCAAGTTATGCAGTTGCTGCAGGTTATTTTCTGATAATGGGTTTATGACCATGGATGCTCCGCCAGCGCATTGCTTACAATCTGCGCGGCCACTTTATGGCTGTCCGATTTAAAACGACCCTCTTCCAGAGCTCCTCGAATTTCCTCAATACGCTCCATGCGCACCGATGACATCTCTCCAAGCATTGTCATTGCTTTCTCACGCAGACTGGCTGCATCCGTGACTTTAACAGAATCACCACCTGAACCCGATGTCTTGCCCTTGCTTTTACCTTTTGAAGCGGTGCCGGAGCTTTTAACCCCGGAAGATCCTGATGTGCTATTAATGCGCATGTCTGCTTACCTCCATGGCCAAACCACGGCTCATCTCTAAATTATCGGCGGTATTGGAAATTTCTTGAATCCTTGCATTTTTTTCCTGCTCAGTGGTGCCTACATTTTGGGCTGAATCAAGTTGGCGATAGATACTTTCAGCTATGCCAAAATCACCACGCTTTGCACTGGCCTGAGCAATGGCATCATCCATCATTGAGGCATGCACATCTTCTGCATAACCACTGGGCATAAAATCAGACTTCCCTACGCTCTTGCGCATTTCACTCATCATCTGTTGTACAAAAACAGCTTCAAGCTGACGGCTAACTTTCCACAACGCTTCATCTTTTTCCTTTACCGGTGCTTCTGTTTGTGAAGCAAGCACATGTTGAAAGCTGGGTTTATTGGCACGGACAGGATCTGCTGAATGCGGGCGGGCATTCGCTCCTTGCTGCATTTTCGCATGCTTTTGCATCTGCTCCCGCTGAAGGATGCCATCGATAACGAATTCGACCATATCAGCCATTACATCGTCCTCAAATCAGCATGCAGTGCACCTGCTGCTTTGATCGCTTGCAATACCGCCATCAAATCACTTGGGGTAGCACCCACTGCATTCAATGCATTTACAAGCTCAGACAGTGAGACCTGCCTAGGCAACACAACCAGCTTGGCTTCATCTTCCGTCACATCCACAGCAGTGCGATCCACTGTTGTTGTCTGACCACCTGCGAAAGCACCTGGTTGCGATACTTCAGGATTCTCTGTCACGCTGACAGTAATATTACCATGCGCTACAGCTACCGTATCAATGGTTACTTCCTGACCCATCACAATAGTACCGGTACGTTCATCAACTATTACAATCGCCTGATGATCTATAACCACATTAATCTGTTCGAGGTCTGCGATTAATTCAATGGTATTACTACTTGGATTCCAGACTTTAATCGTGCCTGAATCTGTTGCTCTGGCCATGCCTTTACCGAGCTTGGCATTGATTGCACGCTGCATATTTCTGGCCGTGGTAAAATCAGGTCGACGCAAACTTAATGTAATATGATCCTGCTCAGCTGTTAAACCGCGAGGTGCGGCTTTTTCAACGCGTGCACCGTTGGGAATTGTACCTGCAGTAGGATGCCCTTTGGTAGTGCTGCCGCCTTTACCTTCAGCCGTAAAACCACCAATCGATAGACCACCCTGAGCAACGGCGTATGGACGACCATCACCACCAAGCAATGGTGTTACCAGTAGCGTACCACCTCTCAAGCTCTTTGAATCACCAATACTGGAGACGGTGACATCCAGCTGTTGACCAGGACGCGCAAAAGCGGGCAGCTCAGAGGTCACCATCACAGCTGCAATATTTTTGGGTTTCATTTTGGTAATATCTGCACGCACATTCACACCAAGACGTTCTAACAACGCTGTAATGCTGTTTATAGTAAAGGGTGATGAAGTACCTGAATCACCAGTACCATTCAGACCAACAACCAGACCGTAACCAATCAGCGCATTGCCGCGCACACCTTCAATCGTAGCCAGATCCTTAATGCGTTCAGCTTGAACCTGCATCGGTAACAGCAATGCCATTACCACTACAGCAAGGAAAAGTCGGGGGGTATGTGTTAGAATGGCCATACTTGATCCAGTGTTTGCGATAACCAACCTTCATGGGTCACAGTCGCCAAAGCACCTGTACTACCATAACTGATGCGCGCCTGAGCCACTTTAGATGATGGAATGGTATTATCTGCTGCAATATCGGTTGGACGTATCACACCAGAAAAAGTGATTTCCTGTGGCTCATGGTTCACGTTCAAAAGACGTTTACCAACGACGCGCATATTTCCATTGGGATACACTTCCATCACAACCGAAGTAACACTGGCTGTTAATGTATCCGAGTTATTGGTGGAGCCTGAACCGTCAAATGTTTTACTATTGGTCATACCAATATCACCTGAAGGACTCACATCTTTATTAGCTAGTGCTGCTCCATAGGTAATATTAGCACTCAAACCTGTTTTACGATCAGAACTTTTACTCTGTTTACTGGCCAAAGATCGTGTCGCTTTAGCATTTTCCGAGACAATAATCGTCACCAGGTCCCCTACCCGTTCAGCTTTGGAATCGGATAGAAAACCGGCCCCGCCATTGCCCCATAATGAGCCACTTTGACTGGTATCAGGAGTCGGTGTATTCAACGCCTGATCCACTTCCTGTTTTTGTTGTTGATTGACCTGACTATCGACACGCGGCATGCAGCCGGATACCACAACCATGCTGGCTGCCAACAAACAAACCGTCATTAAAGCATTCATCCTTTAGCTCCCTGGAAAAGCACACGTACTGAACCCGCACTTTCAACGATCGTTTGCACTACTTGCTGACTGCGTAAGTTTTTAACCATCAGCCGTTGACCCTGACTGGCTGAACGCATCGCTTTACCCTGTGTGCGCACATGCAAACCACCGACATTAATAATCATCGTCACGAGATCACCACGTTGAATCATCGGAGGACGTTTCATATGGTTACTCAATAACAGATCACCTTTATGCATACGCCGAGTCAAACGCATACCTAATGCGTCAGTTTTTTGACGAACCAGGTAGCCACTATGCCCCGCTATATCAGTACGTGTTCTCTTTAACATACCCTGTGTGAGCAAGCTGCGTGCCGGAATATCTTTATGCATCACGACCGCCATTGCCCACCAGTGCACTCGAACCGGAACATACCAACGTTTACCACCCTGTTCAGCAATCAATGAGAAACGTTTGGGATGACCGCGCAAGGATAAAGGCAATGACCAGCGAATAGCTCCGCTGGTTACAGGCCAGCGCTCTACACGAATCAATTCAGCAGAAGCGCCTCGCACCACCACACCATTGTTAAAGAAAGATTGAAGCGACTGCTGCATGGCTGAATCCGATGCTGCTAATGCAAAAGCAGGCAAACTCAGGACAGGTAGCAACATGACGATGACCAGCATCAGCAAGCGCCTGGATGTGTATTCACACATCCCTTCCAACAATGGTAGGTGG
>JAJFLF010000166.1 GCA_021772845.1 Mariprofundus sp. | reverse complement strand
ATCTTCACCCTGCAACAGACCCTGAAAACGATTCTGCTGCCGGGCAGACATGATGAACTCAATAATTAGCGTTTGATCACTTTGAGCCACGGCTGTTTTTCCTTTCAATATTGACCCAGCGCCTGACATTGGCCTGATGGTCGGCAAAGCTTGTGGCAAACTGATGCCCTCCCGTACCATCAGCTACAAAGAATAGAAAAGAAGAATCAGCCGGTGCCGCTGCAGCACGCAATGATGCCGCTCCAGGATTCCCGATCGGTGTAGGCGGCAGACCTCGGTTTGTATAGGTATTCCATGGTGTATCTGCACTCAGATCTTTTTTACGAATATTGCCTGAGAATGAACCTGTCGTTTTCCAAATCCCATAAATCACTGTCGGATCCATCTGCAACGGCATCCTTTTTTCCAATCGGTTACGGATCACGGCTGCCACCAGAGGGCGCTCCTTCTCAAGGCGTGTCTCTTTCTCAACAATAGAAGCCATAATACGTAAACGCTGTTGTTCAACCACATTACTGGAGAGCTCCGCCATCACCCTGTTCTGCGCATCAATCATCGACTTTAACATCCTAGCGATTCGCAACGGCTTGTTATATTGATATGTCTCGGGCAGCAGACGCCCTTCCGCCTCAATCGGCATCAGCTTTTTCAATGCAGCCTGCCAATCACTCTCACTTGTCCCCGTCTTTTTTGCCAACAGCGTAATCACTTCATCCGTTCTCAGACCTTCCGGCACTGTGACCTGAAAACGCATCACATCCCCGCGCCGTAAGCGATCAATCACTGCCACCATATTGGTTGGTTTTTCAAAACGGTAGAGACCACTACTTAGATGATTACCTACCCCCTCAAGACGAACCAGCAGGCGAAACAGATACTGCGATGAAATTACATTTTCCTGCTCTAACAAGCGCGCTATTTTAATCGTGGAAGCACCATGTGGAACAACCACCTCCGCAGGCCTTAGCGGCGCATGTTCTTCTTGCCATTGCAAATAGATCCAGCCAGATCCCGCAAGCATCACAAACACTGCTGCTGCAAACAGACGAAGTACTATTTTTCTCATATTTTCACACCCTCTTGTTGCCGTAAAATATCCATAATCGGTTGAAATGATTTATGATCTGTATCCATTGCTTCCAGCCTTTCAACATCAGCAATATAAGCGATTGGCCGAATAAACAGACCGCTATTACAAACTGCTGCCGCTTCGCAATCTGTAAGCCATGAGACCGGACAAGACTGTTCAATAACCAAGGTGTTTTTAATCAGAAGCTCCCTCACCCTGCCCGGCAACACACCCGCTTCCGCACTTGGTGTATACCAGTGACCATTACGATACAGCAGTATATTTGCAGTGGCCGTGGCCAATAACAGCCCATCCTTTTCAAACAGAACATTGGTATCGGCAGCCCCCTTCAGAGCACGCAGCGTTTCGGCATAATCAGAAGTAAATTTGGCAGACTTCTGTTTTAACGGGAATGGCCCGGCCCGAAGCCTGAGAAAACCGGGACTGCTATTGGCTGAATAGAGCATACACTGAATATACACTGCTGGCTCCTCAGCCCTTGCCGTCAGCCCCCAATTCGCCTGACCGCCGGAAACCGTCAAGCGCACCAGCACATCAGAACCTCGCTTTGCTGCCTCACGCAGGCAGGCAAAAAGTATCTCTTCATCCTGCCCGAGCGGTAGGTGCAAGCCGAACTCGGCAAGGCCACCTTGCAAGCGCCGCCAGTGCCCTGCCCAGTCGAAAATCGCGCCATCAATAACCCGAAAGGTTTCAAAACAGCTCTCGGCATACGCCAAGCCTCTATCCATATGTTCAACCGAAATTATCTTCAATATCGAATCCTTTCTTCATTCGTGGTAGCAAGCCGCCCATGAGCGATTTATACCTTGAGGCTATCGAACAAGCACGCGTCTATGACGTAGCCGTTGAAACACCGTTAGAACTGGCACCGAAACTTTCTGGTCGCCTGCATAATGAGGTGCTGTTTAAACGTGAAGACCTGCAACCTGTCTTCTCTTTTAAACTGCGCGGAGCCTACAACAAAATAGCTCAGTTAAGCGATGATGAACGCGCCCGTGGAGTTATCTGTGCCTCTGCCGGCAACCATGCTCAGGGTGTCGCCCTCTCAGCCCATAAGCTTGGTATTGATGCCACCATTGTTATGCCAAACACCACGCCAGAGATCAAAGTCAAAGCCGTAAACCGACTTGGTGGTAATGTTGTACTGTTTGGCGACAGCTATTCTGATGCCAGCGCACATGCTCTGGAACTATGTAAACAGAACGGCATGGTATTTGTACACCCCTATGATGACCCTATGGTCATTGCTGGTCAGGGCACTATTGCCGAAGAGATGATGCGACAGTATCCGGGGGATCTGGACGCAGTATTCGTGCCAATCGGCGGTGGCGGCCTGATTGCCGGTATGGCGGTTTATCTCAAAGCCAATTCACCGAACACAAAAATCATCGGGGTTGAACCGGTTGATTCAGCAGCTATGCATGATTCTATCAAAGCAGGAAAACGTATAACGCTTGATCAGGTAGGCATTTTTGCAGATGGCGTAGCCGTCAAAAAAGTGGGCGAACACACCTTTAAGATGGTTCAGCAATATGTTGATGAAATCATATTGGTGGATACAGATGAAATCTGTGCTGCCATCAAAGATATCTACGAAGATAACCGCACCATTGTTGAGCCTGCCGGAGCACTTGGCGTGGCGGCACTAAAAAAATATGTAAAACAGACCGGTGCCCGCGGTCAGCTACTTGCAGCCATCAACAGCGGCGCAAACATGAATTTCGATCGCATGCGTCATGTTGCCGAGCGCACCGAAATGGGTGAAGGCAGAGAAGCCCTGTTTGCCGTTACAATTCCTGAACGGCCGGGTTCATTTCTTGATTTTTGCAGCATCATTGGTGATCGCAACATCACCGAATTCAATTATCGCATGTCTTCGCGCTGCGAGGCACACGTATTTGCCGGCATCAGCATCGCTGATGATGATGAAGCTTTAGCTCTGGAAACAGCAATGAAAGATGCAGGGCTGCCAACACTGAACCTGTATGACAACGAATTGGCCAAACTGCATATCAGACACATGGTTGGCGGCAGCACTGATCTGGTAGAAAACGAGGTACTATATCGCTTTGAATTTCCGGAGCGCCCGGGGGCTCTGCTGGAATTCCTTGGCCGCGCAGCAGCCCGCTGGAATATTTCTCTGTTTCATTACCGCAACCATGCCGCCGCATTCGGGCGTGTACTGGCTGGCATTGAGGTTCCACCTGAAGAACGTGCAGAATTTGAAGCCTACCTTGAAGCGCTGGCATACCCTCATGTCAATGAAACGAACAATCCGGCATATGCGTTGTTTCTAAAAAAATAAAAAAGGCCCCGACAAGCGGGGCCAGAAAGAACACTCTTAATCAAATATGCACTCTATACAGATAACACATTCATCCATTTACCGCCGTGTTTAATTTTCAAACGCTTTTTCACAGCCAAACCCAATGCTGTTTCACAATCCTTATCCGGCACCATGACAGCTATCTTCCAGCCCGGAAATTGCTGCTTAAATTGTTTACCAATCTGGCGATACAGTGATGTTACATCACCCTTCACCCGATCACCATACGGTGGATTGCATACAATCAGACCGGTCTCCTTCACGCCTTCAGGGATGCTCAATTGGCGCGCATCCAACTCTGCAAAGTCAATGCATTCAAACACACCCGCAAGCTTGGCATTTTCTCGCGCCTGATCCAGCAGTCCTGCAGCCAGATCAGATGCAAAAATTTGTGGTCTTACATCCGAGTTCATCGATTCAGCCTTCTCCAGTGCCCGCTGCCAGCGCTTCTGTTTCAAAGATGGCCAGCGAACAAATGGAAAGTCATGTTTCAATCCAGGGGCCTTCTTGGCTGCGATTAGCGCTGCTTCAATCGCAAACGTACCTGAACCGCACATGGGCGCTAACAGAGGCTGTTCAGGCGTCCACTGCATCCAACGCAACACGCTTGCAGCGATCGTTTCACGTACCGGTGCCAGGCCTGAGAACTTACGATAACCACGCCGATCCAGGCGCTCACCGGATGTATCGATACTTACCGTACATCTGTTATCGTCTATACGCAGCATCACTTGCTGCACTATTTCTCCGGACTGTTGCATCAAAACATTGTCTGATGCAGCAATACCATCGAGCACAGCCTGCTCGGCACGACCAGAATGAAGCAGTTTCGAGCGATGGCAACTGGCCTTGGCTTCAACACAAACATCTTCAGCAAGATACTTCTGCCAGCCAATTTTCCTTACCTGATGATAAAGCTCAGGAAAGGTCAGCGCCTTTGAGCTTGCCAGCCGAACCATAACACGCGTAATACAGCGGCTGCGTAAATTTATACGAAACAGCCCATCCATGGTGGTGGTAAATGCAATGCCTCCATCCCCCATCTGCACATCATGGGCAGACAATTCATGCAATTCATCTGCGGCCAAACCTTCAAGACCCGGTACTACTACAGCGTAACAATTCAAATTTCTCATCTGCGAAGACTACACTCTCTACCGTCAGCTTTGCCACTGGCAGAAGCTTTTGATAGATTCACCGCTTCTCAATCAGGACAATACAACCCTCTCTTCACTTAAGAGGACTAAGGAATTGCATCCATGTCATTTGAACTTCAACCCATGATGATTTCAGGAAAAGAAGTCTTACCATTGATAGAAGGCGGTAAAGGTGTCGCAGTCTCTACCGGTCAAAGCTCCGGCGCCTGGGCCGCTGCAGGAGGCGTTGGTACATTCTCAGCGGTGAATGCCGACCGCACTGATGAAAACGGTGACGTTATCCGCACCGTTTATACTGGCCGCAGTCGCAAGGAACGTTTCGAAGAACTTGTTCAGCAAGGTATCGACGGCGGCATCAAGCAGGCTAAAATCGCGCATGAAGTTTCTGGCGGTGAAGGCCGCTTGCATATGAACGTATTGTGGGAAATGGGTGGTGCCGAACGTGTACTCGAAGGTGTCATGGAAGGTGCCAAGGGTATGATTCATGGCATCACTTGTGGTGCAGGCATGCCATTCAAGCTCGCAACGTTGGCAGCCAAACACAATGTACACTACTACCCCATCATCTCCTCTGGACGTGCTTTTAGAGCACTCTGGCTTCGTTCTTACCGTAAACTACCGGAACTGCTTGGCGGCGTAGTTTATGAAGATCCGTGGTTAGCCGGTGGGCACAATGGCCTGTCCAACTCAGAAAGCCCGAATGTGCCGGAAGATCCATACCCACGTGTCGCAGCATTGCGCAAAACCATGAATGATTTTGGTTTACAGAACACCCCTATCATCATGGCTGGTGGCGTCTGGTTTTTACGTGAATGGTCAAACTGGTTGAACAACCCTGAAATTGGACCGATCACATTCCAGTTCGGCACGCGTCCACTACTCACCCAGGAGAGTCCAATCTCTGATCTGTGGAAAAAACGACTGCTTACCTTGAAAGAGGGTGACATCAGCCTGAATCGTTTCTCGCCAACCGGATTTTATTCATCCGCTGTGTATAACACATTCCTGCATGAGCTCTATGAACGCTCGGATCGGGAAACCGCTTTTGTCGATCACCCGGCTGGTGATCATTCAGAACTATTTAAATTTGGTGTTCGTAACAAAGAAGTATTCCTCACCAAAGCAGATCTGAAGCGTGCCAATGAGTTTATCGCGGAAGGTTACAATAAAGCGTTGCAAACACCTGATTCCACATTGCTCTTTGTATCACCGGATAAAGCCAAAGAGATCCGTCAGGATCAACTCGACTGCATGGGTTGCCTCTCGATGTGTAAATTCAGCAACTGGGCGGCCAATGATCAAGGCACTACCGGTCACAAGGCAGACCCGCGCAGCTTCTGTATTCAGAAAACGTTGCAACAAATTGGTCATGGTGAAAACCCGGACGACAATTTGATGTTTGCCGGTCATGCCGCTTATCGTTTTGCAGACGATCCGTTTTATGCCAATGGTTTTATTCCAACAACCAAACAGCTGATTGACCGCATCTGTACGGGCGACTGATTCCAGCAATCATCATAAAGTAGTAGATAAAAAAAGCGCACCTTCAGGGTGCGCTTTTTTTTGCGTCGCTAATCACAATCAGCATCTAGAAGTTACGGTTTTACAGAGAAGTCACCAGCCTTCATCTCCATAGAGTTCTTCCGGTTCAGAGCGTTTAAATGCTTTGTTCACCACATCATCCACTTCCTGGCTCACATACGCTTCACCGGGAAGGATATGAATACAGCGTAGAGCCGAACCATCACCCAATGTTTTCTGACCAAGATCTTTTTGTTTAAAACCATGACCCAGTGATAGCATTGTTCCATACTGCGCGGTCACGGACTGGACTTTAGAGGAACCATCTCCAACACGAGCCAACTGCTCTGCCAGCGCCACTGGCGCACCCACAATGGTAAACTCTTTTCTGCGTCCAAGACCCAAGTGACCTACAATCACTTCCCCAATAGCCAAACCCACTGAGAACAGCATCTGTTTTGTATCTGGAATATCCTGATTCATTTTTTTATTCGCTTCAATCAGTGCCAGAGCAGCTTTGGCTGCTTGATTCTCATGCGATTTCAAATCAAACGGATGATTAAATACCGCAATCAGACGGTCTCCCCCTATTTGATCAACATGACCACCAAATTCTTGCACTATCTGTTGAAACAGCGCAAAAACACGATTCATATCAGACATTAGCTCTTGATGGTTGCACTGCTTGATGTAGTCATCAAAATTAATCATCTCAAGCGCCAAAACAGTGACATCCCGCGCCGCATGATCATCAAGACGTGTATTCCTGTCATATTCATCGGATACCAGGCCAGGGCGCTGATAGCGACCATACAGATCAAACACTTTCTCGCGACGTTCCAGCTTGGATACCATTTTATTAAACTGATGAAATGATTTACCAAACTCATTGGACGATTGGATCGGTATTTGCACAGAAAAATCACCACTTGCAACCCGTTTGGAGGCCATAGCCAATAGTCTCAACTGATTGACCATGCGACCACTCATACCGTACACCAACAATGAAGCAAACAATGCAATAATTGCTGCAGTAATCGTTAAATTCAATTTGATCTGCAGGTCATTTTCCCGCCATGATTTACCCGGAAAAAAGACAGCAATGGTACCAAGCTGGGTAGCGTTGTATTTCACACCGATGGCATACCATTTATCCAGCCCCTGAACTTGTAGTGCTTCACCAGAGATGTTGGACAGTGCTTCAACTTCACCGGGCACTACACCTTCACCAAATTTCTCTGTTTCACCATTGGCCCAGCGCAGGAAAACTGATGCTCCTGAAGCTTGCTGCATAAACATCTTAATCAGACTATCCACTTCAGACTTTGATACCGCCACCATCGGCATCTTCAATTCATCGGATAGAAGCGATATTAATAACCTGGCCTGTTGATCCTCACTCTCATCCCATGCTTTTTTTTCAATATGAGCAATGCTGACCATCATAACAACAGCAACTATCGCAACCAAAAAAATCGTCAGCAAACTCCAGAGCATACGCAGCGACATACAAATCCCCTCTCTTCTCACAGCTATCGACGTTCCAAACAACCATTATTACCAATAGCGTGGTTGATGTCAGCAAATTACCTGCCAACCTTTTGCAAGCATCTTGATATTGGCCGCATTATTGCTAATTTAATTTAAATCATTAAGCATTACTACATGCAACTATGTGCATAACTCATGTCCAGGGGGGATCAGGATGGATCTATCTACTATTGCAGGCATCATGGCAGGACTGGGACTGATCGTTGCATCGATCTTTCTTTCCGCCGTTGAACCCGGTGTTTATATCAACC
>JAJFLF010000165.1 GCA_021772845.1 Mariprofundus sp. | reverse complement strand
TTGATCGCGCAGGGTGCCGCTGCTTTTTCATGGTGGCATAATTGTGAGATGCCTGATTTTTCGCAGGCACTGCATCAGATGCAGCTTGAGCTGGGACGTCAACCGATCCGGCTCTCAAACCGGATGAGTGATTAATGAGTCATTCTCGATTAGGGGATATTTTACTCAAACATAAACGTATCACACGTGAACAGCTTGATTTGGCCATGCGTGAATCCAAGTTACATGGAGATACATTAACATCACAGCTGGTTAGGCAGAATATTATTGATGAGCTAGAACTTGTGAAGTTTATGGCACGTTCGTTTGGCTGTCCCGTGATTGATCTTGATAAACTCGAATTGAAATCCAATGTTACCAATGTTCCCGTCAATGTGTTGCGTAAAAATATGGTATTGCCGTTACAACGGACAGGAAATGTACTTAAACTTGCTGTGGTGGACCCATACAATATCCATGGCTTGGATGAGGTTTCTTTTATCTCCGGTTGTAATGTTGAACTGATTATTGCAACTGAAAATCAGATCAATAAGAAACTCGATGAATTAGGAGATAATGACTCACAGCTGCAACAGGTCATGGCTGATCTTGGTGCAATAGATGTAGAGGTTGTCGACACAAGTGAAGATGATATTGATGATCTTTCACTCTCAGCTGAAATTGAAGCCGCTCCTGTTGTTAAACTGGTGAATCTTATTTTAATGGATGCAATCAAACGCGGTGCCTCAGATATTCATCTTGAACCCTATGAAAAAGTGTTGCGTGTTCGCTATCGCATTGACGGTGTGTTGCATGAAATCATGCGGCCAAGCTTGAAAATGCGTGAAGCCATCGTATCGCGTCTGAAAATTCTGGCTCGTCTGGACATTTCAGAACGTCGATTGCCTCAGGACGGGCGTATAAAATTACGCTTATCACGCGCAAAAACAGTCGATTTTCGAGTGTCCGTATTGCCAACACTGTTTGGTGAGAAGGTGGTTATGCGATTGCTGGACCCTTCAAGCCTGCAGCTGGATATGACCAAACTCGGTTATGATCCGCAATCATTAAAATGGTTGAAAGATGCGATTCACCAGCCCTACGGCATGGTGCTTGTGACTGGTCCTACAGGTTCAGGGAAAACGGTGAGCCTCTATTCTGCAGTGGCTGAATTGAATCAACCCGGTGTAAATATCTCAACCGCAGAAGACCCTGTTGAGTTCAACTTTATGGGTATTAATCAGGTGAATGTGCAAACTGACATCGGTTTGGACTTTCCCGCCGCATTGCGTTCATTTATGCGTCAGGATCCAGATATCATTTTAATCGGGGAAATCCGTGATTATGAAACCGCAGCTATCGGTATCAAAGCGGCACTTACTGGCCATATGGTGTTGGCGACCTTGCATACCAACGATGCACCTTCAACTATGACACGTTTAATAAATATGGGGATCGAGTCATTTCTGGTTGGTTCTGCGATTAACCTCATTTCGGCGCAACGGCTTGCGCGCCGCATCTGCCCAGATTGCAAAACCGCGATGGATATACCAGCGGCGGCACTGCGTGATGCTGGAGTAGCTGAAGATGATCTGGCCGGGTTTCATGCTATGATCGGAAAGGGGTGTCAAACTTGCAATGGTACAGGTTGTAAAGGCCGAACCGGCATTTATCAGGTGATGCCGGTTTTTGATGAAATTCGTGACGCAGTTTATGCTGGCGCAAATTCAGATAAAATTAGTGAAATTGCAGTTAGTAAAGGTGTAAAAACCTTGCGCATGGCAGCACTGGAAAAGGTACACGCAGGCGATATTTCTTTAGAAGAATGTTTACGGGTTACGGTGGCCAACTAATGAAGGAATTCATGATCATAAATAATGGTAATGATAAAATGGTATTACAGTAATGGCAGAATTTACTTGGACAGCAAAAAACAAACAGGGTGTGCCGCAAAGCGGTGAACTGGAAGCCAGTAATCGTGAAATTGCGGTTGCAATTTTACGACGTAAAGGGCTAAAAGATGTTAAAGCCAAGAAGAAACCCATCGAGATTGTATTGTTTCCTGAAAAGGTTGATGACAAAGATATCTCCGTATTTTTCCGTCAGCTATCCACTATGATCAACGCTGGTTTACCGCTGGTTCAATGTTTTGAATTGGCCGAACGCGGTGCTGAAAAAAAGGCTATGATCAAATTACTCAATGATGTGCGTATGAATCTCGAAGGTGGTAATCCTCTGGGCGAAACCATGCGCAAGTTTCCAAAAGAATTTGATCGCCTGACCTGTGCGCTGGTGGAGGCAGGGGAGCAGGGTGGTATTCTCGATTCTATTTTGCTGCGTCTCTGTATTTATAAGGAAAAAGCCCTCAGTCTGCAAGCTAAAATCAAGTCAGCCATGGTGTACCCGATCGCAATTCTGGTGGTCTCATTTATTGTGACGTCAATTTTGATGATTTTCGTGATTCCAATTTTTGCTGAGATGTTTTCAGATCTTGGTGGAGAGCTACCTATGCCCACTCAGATCGCCATGTCGATATCCGATGTGTTTGTAGAATTTTGGTACCTCATCATTGGAGCTCCGATTCTACTGGTCATTGCCATTA
>JAJFLF010000164.1 GCA_021772845.1 Mariprofundus sp. | reverse complement strand
CCTTTTGCAGCAGAAGAGACGTCATTGGAGGTGAATTCACCAGGGTTTTCTTCAGTGCCAGCCAGTTTTTCCTGAGCCGCGGCACGGAATGCTTCGATCTTGCCTGCACGTGCAGATTTATCGACAGTCGCATATGCATCACGAACATCTGCTTCGAAAGCAGTTTTTACAGCTTCTTTTACTGCATCGTTACCAGCGAGTTCTACAACCAGTTTCTCTTTACCAGCAAGTTTGACTAACTCTTCAATAGCATCCAATACTGGCTGATAACCTTCCTGACCGAAGATGATTGCATCAATCATCTGCTCTTCAGAGAGTTCTTTCGCTTCTGACTCAATCATCAACACTGCATTGCGGGTTCCTGCAACGATCAGGTCCAGATCAGATTCTTCAACCTGTGCATATGTTGGGTTCAAAACGAACTCACCATCAATCAGTGCAACACGAGATGCTGCGACTGGTTCTGCAAATGGAACGTCGGAAACAGCAAGGGCTGCAGATACGCCGTTGATAGCAATGATATCAGGGTTAGTGGAATCATCAGCTGAGATGACTGTGGCGATTACCTGTGTTTCGTGGAAATAGCCTTTAGGGAACAGTGGACGAATTGGACGGTCAATCAGGCGAGAGGTCAGTGTTTCCTTTTCAGAAGGACGACCTTCACGCTTAAGGAAACCACCTAAGAAGCGGCCTGCAGCGTATGTTTTTTCCTGATAGTGAACAGTTAGTGGCATGAAATCCACGCCCTGCAATGGCTGCTTGGCAGCGGTTGCAGCAACATGAACAACAACGTCGCCAACCTGAGCCAGGATAGAACCACCGGCTTGACGCGCTACGCGTCCTGTTTCAAATGAGATAGTGCGGCCAGCAACTTCAGCCTGCGTTTTTGATACATTAAACATATTAGATTCCTTTTATTGCACATGCCTCTGGCGTGGTTGTAAAGCGATGAAAAGAAAAAAGGCGACCCCTTGCAGGGCCGCCAGAAAATATTTAACTATTTAGCGACGTAATCCTAAGCTATCAATCAGCGTGCGATAACGGCCAAAATTCTTATTTTTCAAATAGGTGAGTAGATTGCGGCGTTGGCCAACCATTTTCAGTAGCCCACGACGAGAGTGGTGATCTTTATGGTGTTCCTTGAAATGACCAGAGAGCTGATTAATACGCTCAGTTAGCAGAGCAACCTGCACTTCTGGGGAACCTGTGTCGCCTTCAGTGAGACGAAATTTTTCGATAATAGTGTTTTTTTCTTCCAGCGCCAAAGACATGAACGTCGTTACCTCTTATTATATCTTTCCTGTTTTATAGGGCGGCGAACCATAGCGATAGGTTAAGCGGCATGCAAATACTAATTGTCGACCCTGTCTGTCAGTGCCACTGACTTGCTTTGATGAAGGAATAGTGTTTATCCATTTTCAGTCTGCAATAGTGACATTGAAGGCCTGAATCCTAGTGCTATTTTATGTGATGATGCAAATGAAAAATAAAGCAGTGGTTATTCTTAAAGGAAAAAGTATTCACTCCAATGGGTCTATATCTATATAAGATATTGGTGGTTTTTGTAAGTTGAAATATTTGTATGGCATGGATTGTGCTAACTGGAAATCCATGGAAAGACGTATGCCTATAAAGGGAAATATCCAGAAAGCGGGATTAGAAACGATCATACTTATTGACGATGATCCGGTCTCTCGTCTTGTGATGTCCGAGTCGCTACATGAAGCCGGATTTTCAGTCATTGAGACAAACAATGGCCATGACGGTTTGTCTATATTTATAGAACAACAGCCAGCACTAATTCTAGTTGACCTGCAAATGCCGGGTATGGATGGCTATACCTTCTGTAAAAGTGTGCGCTCCGTTCCTCAGGGACAGGATATACCGATTGTGGTGGTGACTGGTCTTGATGATGTCGAATCCATTGAGCGTGCATATGATTGTGGTGCGACAGATTTTATTATTAAACCTATTCGGTGGAGTGTTTTCAGGCACCGCATTCAATATATTTTGCGTTCCAGCAAAGCAATGCAATCAGCACAAAGAAGCTCTAATTTGTTGGCTGAGGCTCAGCGCGTAGCCAAACTTGGGAACTGGACCTGGGATTTGGATAACCAGAAGTTGTTTGTGTCTGAAGAGAGTTATCGTATTTTTGGTGTGCCTAGAGTTGATCCGGGAGTGTTCCATAAACTATTGCTCAATTCAGTGGATAAAGATGATAAAAATGGATTCGATATTGCAGTTCAAAAAGCCAGTGATGGTGAAACACTGGATTATGCATTCCAGGCGCGTTTGCCCAATGGGGAGACTAAAACCATATTGATGCACCTAGATAGTAGCACGGAACATCTGGAGCCAGATCACCGAATTTTTGGAACCATTCAGGATATCACTGAACAGCGCAAGGCGGAAGAATCGATCAGACAATTGGCATATTATGATTCGATCACTGGCCTGCCCAATCGCGATCTGTTTAAAGAACATTTGAGCATGGCACTGCATCAGGCAGAGCGAAACAAAGAAAAGATTGCCGTGATGTTTCTGGATCTGGATAACTTTAAGCGTGTAAACGACAGTCTTGGTCATGAGGCTGGGGATAGGTTGTTAAAAACTATCTCAGAGAGGCTTGATGAGAGTCTACGTTCAACGGATCTGGCGGCCAGAGATATGGGCGATATGAATTCCTCATTAGCGCGTTTGGGTGGTGATGAATTCACGGTGATGTTGAGTGGATTGCATGGCATTGAGCATGTTGAGATGATCGGCCAGCGCATACTAGAACGTATTGCTGAACCCATAATGTTATCCGGCAATAGAGTGTGTGTGAGCTCGAGTATTGGCGTCGCCATCTATCCTGAAGACGGTGAAGATCTGGATACTTTGTTAAGAAATGCCGATGCAGCGATGTATGAGGTGAAATCCCAAGGGCGCAATGGTGTGTTTTTTTATGATAATGTGTTGCGTCAGCAAAGTCATGACAGGGTCCAGCTAGAGAGTGAATTGCATACGGCGATAGAAGAGGATCAGTTGACGCTCTTTTATCAACCCAAAGTAGATGCTGAAACATGTCAGGTGCTGGGCTTTGAAGCGTTAATTCGCTGGATACATCCTGAGCGCGGCATGGTTTCACCGATTGATTTTATTCCTGTGGCTGAAGAGTCGGGCTTGATTATTCCTATGGGTGCATGGGTTATTAAAACGGCATGTCGCCAGTATCAGGCGTGGCGAAAGCTTACAGATTCCGAGTTTAGTGTTTCTGTGAATCTGTCTGCACATCAGTTTGCCGATGAGCATTTGTTAACGACGATTCGCGATATTTTGTTAGAGACTGAGATGCCAGCACAATATTTGGAATTTGAGATTACTGAAACGGTGTTGATGCAGGATGCAGATACGGCGATGAGAATTCTTGACCAGATGAAAGTAATGGGCTTGAAGGTATCTATTGATGATTTTGGGACGGGCTACTCCAGTATCAGCTATCTCAAGCATTTCCCCGCTGATGTGCTGAAAATTGACAGGGCCTTTGTTAAGGATCTACCTCATGATGAACAGGATGCTACGATCACCAATGCTATTATTCTGTTGGCTAAAGCCTTGAATATGGGACTTGTGGCGGAAGGTGTGGAGACGGAAGCGCAACTGCAGTGGATGCGGGAAAAAGGCTGTGATCAGATACAGGGCTATCTGTTCAGTCCGCCTGTGCCGCCTGAAAAAGCTGGAGCTATGCTGGATAAACCTTTTTCTCTGGCTGATGATGTATAGGCAGCAACTACTCAGGCGAAGTGCGTAACGGTGGATGTTCTTGATGTTCAGATACTGAAGTTGTTACCGGGTGATTCGGAGGTACTGCAAAAAATATTGAATGTGTTTTTAAGAAGCTCGGAAGAGTTGATGGTGAGCATGGAAAATGGTGTTGAAGAGCATGACCTTGATCAAGTAGCGCTTGCAGCGCATACGCTGAAATCGAGCAGTGCTATGGTTGGAGCGATGGATCTATCCAGACTCTGCAAAGAAATCGAAGCGATGATACAAAAAGATGAGCTCTCTGGGCTTGAAGTCATGGTACAAGAAGCCCGACAAAGCAGGCTGTTGGTTGAGGGCGAGTGCCAGAGCCGTTATTTGAAATAATCAACTGAACTAGCGCTCTGCTGAAAGTCGCCATTACTCTGGCTGTTAATACTTTTGTAGTGATTGATCCACACTATCAATCCAGCCAATGATACCACCAGCTACATTTTTGATGTTTGAATATCCTTTGGATTGCAGGAACTCAACGGCTTGGGCTGAGCGGCCACCAAGTTTACAGTGTACGATAACCTGGCTGTCTTTGGGGACTTCTAGGTAACGTTCGCTGATTTGTCCCAGCGGAATTTTGTGGGTGCCTTCGATGGCACAAATAGATATTTCATGAGCTTCGCGCACATCGAGAACATAGAGCTTCGGATCGGCATCCATCATGGTTTTTAATTGTGCTGGGGTAATATCATTATCAGCCATTTTCACTTCCTCTTCGCATGTTTCTGTCGGTGGTAGTCCGCAGAATTGTTCGTATGCAACCACATCACCAATGCTTGGGTTATCGCCGCATGCAGGGCAGCTGGGATCATGGCGTAATTTTACTTCACGGAATGTCATGGCCATCGCATCATAGAGTAGCAATCGACCAGACAGGCTGGAGCCCTCATCCAGAATGATTTTTACGGCTTCAGTGGCTTGAATGACGCCGATGACACCGGGCAATACACCCAATACACCAC
>JAJFLF010000163.1 GCA_021772845.1 Mariprofundus sp. | reverse complement strand
TCGATGCGTTTCAGCGGTTCGCTTTTGTGCTGTTGCTGCCAGAAGGCAAGCACAGCTATGATGGTGAATACCAACAGATGAAACAACACAGCATAGAGCAGATCTAACGATTTTAGATCTGCATTGTGCTGGTTGTAGGATCTAGCGGCGCGGCTCTGTGACAAGGCCAAGCTTCTTGATGCCAGCGCTTTCCAGGCTACTCATGACAGTTGCAACACGACCATATGGGGTCTTGGCATCACCACGAATGAATACGGGGATGCCTGGTTTCTGTTCCTGCATTGCTTTAATTCTGGGTGCTAACTGTTCGATTTTAATTGCATGTTTCTGCATAAATATTTTACCGTTGGCTTTGATCGTGATGACCAGAGGTTCAATGTTCTGTTGCAGTGCCGATGACTCTGTTTCCGGCAGATCAACATTGACACCCTGCGTGAGTAGCGGTGCAGTAATCATGAAAATGATCAGCAGTACCAGCATCACATCAACCAACGGTGTGACATTGATTTCACCCATCGGCTCAGTGTCCTGAGTCCATTTACTTTTTCCGGCCCACATAGCCTTATCCTTTAATGTGTCGTGAAATGATATTCAGGAACTCGGAACTAAATTGCTCCATATTTGCGCCTGTACGTTTCAGATCGGCAGTGAATTTATTGTATGCAACAACAGCAGGGATAGCGGCAATAAGTCCAAATGCTGTGGCTACAAGGGCTTCAGCAATGCCTGGAGCAACGGCAATAAGCGATGTGTTCTTGGTTAAAGCGATACTTTGGAAGGCGTTAACAATGCCCCAAACGGTACCAAACAGGCCAATGAAGGGAGCTGTGGAACCTACTGTCGCTAGAAATGCCAGATTGCGTGAAAGCTTTTCCATCTCTCTTGAGAAGGCTGCATCAAGCGCTCTGCGAATGCCGTCAGTACCGCCGCCAGCTGTAATCTTGCCGCTATCATTGCGTGTGGCCTGCCGGGTACGTATGAATTCGCGGTAACCGGCCTGAAAAATATTGGGTAGCGGCGAGTCAGGGTATTGTTGTGGAATACTGGCCAGCACGGTGTCCATATCCGATCCGCCCCAGAAAGCCTGAGAAAAAGCTTCTGCTTCATGGCGCGCTTTGCGATAAAAACGCCATTTATTGAAAATAATCGCCCAGCTCATGACGGATAGCAATATCAATAAAACCAATACGCTCTGAACAATGATACCTGCATTGAGAATGAGGTGGAGAATGGATAAGTCCTGACTCATGAAGATAACTCCTCGTTGTGTGTTATATAGTGTTGTAATCTGTTGATGATCTGTTTGGGAATGCGACTGACACTGCCGTTTCGATGGATACAAGCCAGATGTATATCTGCTTCTGTGAGCAGAGCATGATCAGATTGGCGGTAGATCTCTTGTTTGAATGCGATGCGTGCACCACGCATTTCAACCAGGCTAGTGCGAACGCTTAACATTTTATTGAAGCGGGCAGGGGCACGGTAGGAAACATTGGCCTGGCGCACAGCAAACATCACCCCGTACTCTTCTTCAATAAGATCGAGTTCGAGACCGGCTCTGCGTAAAAATTCACTGCGTGCACGCTCCATGAATTTGAGATAATTGGCATAATAAACTACACCACCATGATCCGTATCTTCATAATAGACACGAACAGGCCATTGCTGACTGCGATTATCTGCTGTTTTTTTTATTTCACCTTTCACAGTAACGAGGCCTGTTTCCCATCACTGGGCAGGGTGCGATTCATATGGGCATAGGCCAATGGTGTGGCAGTGCGTCCGCGCGGAGTGCGGGCAATCAAACCTTGCTGCAGTAAAAAAGGCTCCAGCACATCTTCAATAGTGTCACGTTCTTCAGAAATGGAGGCGGCGAGGGTGTCGAGCCCAACCGGTCCACCGTTATATTTATCGATGATCACTGATAACAGGCGGCGATCCTGATGATCCAGACCAAGATGATCTACTTCCAGTCGCTTTAATGAGCTATCTGCAACGAGTTGGCTGATAGCTCCATCATGTTCTATCTCTGCAAAATCCCGTACCCGGCGCAACAGGCGATTGGCAATGCGCGGTGTACCGCGTGAACGTTTGGCGATCTCCATGGAACCTGTCTCTTCAGTGGCAATTTCAAGCAGTTGCGCTGAACGGCTGACAATGCGTGATAACTCTTCATGAGAATAAAATTCCAGCCGTTCAATGACACCAAAACGATCACGTAGCGGATTTGTTAACAGACCAGCACGGGTGGTTGCTCCAATCAGGGTGAAACGTGGAATATCCATTTTGATCGAACGGGCAGCCGGGCCCTGACCAATAACAAGATCAAGTTGAAAGTCTTCCATGGCCGGATAGAGAATCTCTTCTACCTGTGGACTTAATCGATGGATTTCATCAATAAAGAGTACATCTCCGGCTTCAATATTGGTTAACATCGCCGCCAAATCACCGGGGCGTTCAATGACAGGCCCTGATGTGCTGCGAATGTTCACACCCATTTCAGTGGCAATGATATTGGCCAGTGTTGTTTTACCCAGGCCTGGTGGTCCGTAGAGCAGCACGTGATCCAGCGATTCACTGCGTTTTCTGGCTGCCTGAATATACACTTTCAGATTGGCTCTAATTTTTTCCTGACCGACATATTCATCAAGCTGCTTGGGGCGCAGAGCGGCATCCCAGTTATCATTTCCTGAAGCATTACCATCAATCAGTCGATCTTCGTCAGATTGCTCCAGAAAGGAGTGCAGTGGGCTGAAATCATTTTCCATGGCCTATTAACCTAGATTCTTCAGCGCAGCGCGAAACATGGTTTCAAAATCAGCCGGTTCGATGCGTTTGAGAGCAGTATCGAGTTGTGCGGGCTTATAACCCAGGTTGCTCAGGGCGGAACGAACTTCGCTCAGATGGTTTGCCGCTGTTGGCCCGCTGCTGGTAGTGATGGCTCCAAGCTTGCCTTGCAGCTCCAGAATCAAACGCTGGGCTGTTTTCTTGCCTATGCCCGGAGTGCGCGCAAGGGCAAGCTCATCAGAGCTCTCAATAGCATGCACCAGATCATCCGATGCCATGCCGGACATAAGATTCAAAGCCATACGCGCACCGATGCCGGATACGGTTGTAAGTTTGCGGAACATCTCTCGCTCGGAGTTGTTGGCAAACGCAAACAGGGTG
>JAJFLF010000162.1 GCA_021772845.1 Mariprofundus sp. | reverse complement strand
TGGGTCTGTGGAAGCATGTTGAGGCGCTTGGTCTGGGTGATATTCGCCATATTGTGGTGACTGAACCTGGTAATCGTGGGCGTGTCGATCTGCATGCCAGTGGTCTTCATGCCAATGATCAGCAAACCGCAAGCCAGAGTGATGCTGCCGATGCACATGCTTTGGGTTATGTTGTGGAAATGGGCCATCTGCTTGCGCCAGTGTATAAGGCTTTAGAAGCATCTTCCGTTGCATTGATTTCACCAGCTTCTGTCGAATCGTTCGATCTGCAGCAGGATCAGGTATCCATTCAAATTCGTCGTGATGATGAGCTATCGACTATTTCATCAGCCCTGTTGGTGGGTGCTGATGGTACATTTAGTCAGATGCGTTCCATGGCAGCCATCGACGTGTTTGGCTGGGATTATAATCGTTTCGGACTGGTAGCATCAGTCACAACTGAAAACGGCCACAATGATACAGCCCACGAATGTTTTCGCTCATCTGGCCCATTGGCTTTTTTACCGCTGGCTGATGGTCGTTTCTCTATTGTCTGGGCTGCGACACCTGCTGAAGCAGTTCAGTTGCTGGCTATGGATGATGAGGCTTTTATCTATGCGCTGCAAAAAGCTGCTGGTGAATCTACCATGTCCAAGATTGGTCATATTGCTGCTGTATCGAAGCGCGCTAGTTTTCCGCTTGAATTGACCATTGCCAAATCATTTTCCAAATCCCGATTGGCTCTGCTTGGTAATGCTGCCCATACCATTCACCCGGTCGCAGGGCAGGGCATGAATTTAGGCTTTCGGGATGTGCAGACACTGATTGAAGTGTTGTCCCGCGCCAAAATACAACAGGGTGATGCATATTGTGACCCGGGCCAGTCGATTCTGATGCAGGCCTATGCAGAGAAGCGGCGCGCTGATGTGATGGCAGTGGCCGGATTTACCGAGTCGATGTCGCACATCTTTGGCAGTGCTGTTCCCGGCATGAAATGGTTGCGCGGAATGGGTTTGCAGAATCTCGCAGCAGTTCCAGCTTTATCTGATCTGTTGTTGCAACAGGCATCGGGCATTGCCCAATTTAAGAAGTTTAAAAGCCCGGAGGTAAACCATGAGTGATCATGCTGATGTAGTGATTGTTGGTGGTGGCATGGTCGGTTTGGCGCTGGCCTGTGCATTAAGGCATACCGGTTTGCGCATTGTGATCATCGAACGCGGTGAGCCGCCAGTGCGTCTCTCGCTCGGTAGAGACTGCCGTGTATCAGCCATTGTGATGGGTAATGTGAAGATTCTTCAAGGTTTAGGTGTGTGGGAGCATCTCAAAGATGATGCAGGGCCTATGCGCAGCATGAAAATCTGGGATAATCAGGAGCAGGGCGGCATTCGTTTTCATGCATCTGAGATTGATGAAGACGCGCTGGGGTATCTGATTGAAAACTCCTGCACACAACGCGCTATGCATAAAACACTGCTCGATAGTGATGATGTGGAATTCTATTCACCGGCTGAAATTACCGCAATTGATTGGCAACCTGGGGATTGGTCGCAAGAGGATTGTTCGAAGAATCCTGCCAAAATAACATTGGCTGATGGACGCATCATCACAACACCGCTGGTTGTTGGTGCTGATGGTGGCCGTTCATGGGTGCGTGAGCAGGCCGATATCGGTGTCTGGCAGCGTGATTACGAGCAGAAGGGCGTGGTGGTCAATGTGCGTGCAGAACATCCGCATCGTGGTATCGCCTTTCAACGTTTTCTGCCGACTGGCCCGTTAGCTGTATTACCTCTGAGTGATAATGTCTGCTCCATCGTCTGGAGTGCAGAAAATGCCGAAGCAGATCGTCTATTGGCGATGTCCGATGAAGAGTTTTTAGATGCGCTGAACCTTACCTTTGGTCCTGTGCTCGGTCGTATCACCGAAGCCGGTGATCGGGCTGCTTTCCCGCTAAAAGGACAATTGGCCAAACATATGGTGCGTGAACGGGTGGCGCTGGTTGGCGATGCTGCCCACTGTATTCATCCTCTGGCGGGGTTGGGTGTAAACCTGGGTCTTAGAGACGCCATGGTGCTGGCGCAAGAGATCGCTGATGCCAAACGCTTTGATGAAGATTGGGGCGAGTTGGCTGTGCTGGATCGTTATATCAAACAGCGTATGCCGGATGTGCTGTCTGTGATGGCTTCAATGGAAGGGCTGCATCGGGTATTCACTACCAATATTCCAGGCCTGAAAGAGGCACGTGGACTTGGTATGCGTCTGGTGGGCAATGCCGGAGCGATCAAACATCTATTGATGCGCAACTCAACCGGCCTGTCGCTGCCCATTCCGAAACAGATCCGTACCTGACCCTTAAAAAGTAGCACACAACATGGATGATCTGCAAAACTGGCAATATATTGCTGCGGGCCTGATTTTTGTCTGGACGGGCTTTGTGCGTTCAGGGCTTGGGTTTGGCGGAGCGGCACTTGGATTGCCTCTGTTACTGCTGGTGGTGGATGATGCGCTGATCTGGTTGCCACTGATTGGCATCCATCTGCTCTTCTTCTCATCGATTACGGTCAGCTCCCGCATTCGACATATCGACTGGGCCTATCTCAAAAAAGCTTTCGCCATCATGATTGTTCCTATGCTGGTTGGTGTGTTCGGACTGCTGACCTTGCCACCTGCGTGGGTGACGGTGTTTGTCTATCTGACCACACTGTTTTATGCCTGTTGTTATCTGTTCAAGTGGCAGATTCGCAGCAATAATCGATGGGCTGATCATCTGCTGTTGATGAGTGGCGCTTATGCAGCCGGTGTGTCGCTGATTGGCGCACCGCTGATTGTGGCGGTGTTCACCCATCACGTGGTCAAAGAGATGTTGCGCAACACCTTGTTTGTGCTCTGGTTCACGATGGTGGTGATCAAACTTTCCGTATTGTGGTCGGTGGATGTGAATTTCTGGTGGTGGCATCACCTGTGGTTGATACCATGCGCCGCGATCGGGCATATTGATGGCCTGCGTTTGCATGAACACCTGATGGCAGGTGAAGCGACGCGCTTTAAACAGGTGATCTGTGGTGTGCTGGTGCTGATATGTGCGGTGTG
>JAJFLF010000161.1 GCA_021772845.1 Mariprofundus sp. | reverse complement strand
ACCGTTCTCACGTATTCCGGGTGTTGAGAAGCAGGCTGCAGTGATTGAAAATATCCTGCACCATAACTTTATGGTGAGGGAAGAGTTGACCAAGCTGCTGACGGCCGGGTTTATTCTTATTGCAACGCTAATCCTTGTATTCATGTTACCAAGAACGAAAGCATGGGTGAGTGCGCTCTGGCAAATTTCATTGATGTTTGTTTATCTGCTGGTGACGCAGTATCTGTTTACCTATCATCGTCTCTGGGTCGATCTGCTGGTGCCGGTGGCAACGATGTTTGCCCTATATACCACGATGGTCGGTTATCGCTTTTTCACAGAGGAAGCTAAAGCCAGACAGATCAGGCGTATGTTTTCATCCTATACCACCAAGAAGGTGGTGGATCAGCTGCTAGAACATCCGGAGTTGGCATTGCTCGGTGGTACCAATCGTGAAGTGACAGTGCTGTTCTCCGATGTGCGCAGTTTTACGACATTCTGTGAATCACGTACGCCGCATGAAGTGATCGCATCGCTGAATGAATTTCTCTCTGAAATGACCCATGTTATTTTTGAGTGGGATGGCACGCTGGATAAATTTGTCGGTGATGAAATTATGGCATTTTGGGGCGCTCCTGCTCCGCAAAAAGATCATGCCATACTCTCTTTCTGTTGTACGCTGGCCATGATGGATAAAATCACGGAAATGAAATCGGACTGGATTGAACGGGGCCTGGAACCGCTCGATATCGGTGTGGGACTGAACTCAGGTGATGTGGTGGTTGGTAATATCGGCTGTGTAGGCAAAAATATGGATTACACCATTATTTGCGTTAAGGTAAGCTTGGGTGCACGTGTGGAAGCGATTACACGCAACTACAATAATCATCTGATTATTACAGAATTCACCTTAGAACGCCTGAAACCACACCTTATTGAAGCTGAAGATGGCACCTATTCGATCACCATGCCGCAAGGCAGTTTTGAGGGCGTGCATGTCAGGCCGTTGGAATACGTAAAGGTGAAAGGTAAAGATAAATCGGTGATGGTCTATGAGATTGCCAGGGATAGTTGGGGTAGACCTAAAGCCAAGGTTTAATGGGGCAGGGGAAAGGCGAAAAGAGATCGATTGTCTACTGTGCTGAAACACGGAATGAGATTGAATTCTCCTGTTTTTATGCTATATAAGATGGGTTCTAGAATTAAGGATTCATGTGAATGATGAATAGAGGGGAAATAATGATTTTGTTACTTCAAGCATATAAACATTGTGCTCACATATTGATGGCGATATTTTTATTGATGGTTATGAATGTTACAGCGCATGCTGCTGAAATGTATTCGGAGCAGGTGCTCTATGCCGAGCCGAGTATACATGCTCAACAGGTTGGTATCGCCAGGCTTGGTGAGGTGACGCTCATAAGCGAGAGGCAGGGGTTTTGGATCATGATCGAAACAGCTGACCAGATCGAAGGCTGGATCAAAGTGTCGCATGTGAAAATTGAAGAAGAGCAGCTCTGGATGGACCCGATTGACAGCCTGAAAGATACCGGGCGTTTGGCTGGCTCCAAAAAAGTTCAGGAGACCGAAGATGGCCGTTGAAAACAGGGATGGCCACACCTCATGGCTGTTTCAGCTTAAATGGTTAATTCCATCACTCTGCTTTAAAAGTATCTCCTATTTTTATTGGGTGCTTGCGATCATTATGTCGATTGTGATTGTTTTCTGGTCGATCAATAACAGTAAGCTTGGCAACCTGGATTCAAAAACATTTGATACGGTTATGAAAATGAGGTGGGAAACACCGTCACCGTCATCAAGCATTGTGATTCTCGATATTGATGAAAAATCACTGGCACAGATGTCAGAAGAGTATGGCCGTTTCCCATGGAAACGTGAGGTGTTTGCTGAAGCTCTGGCTGAGCTTGAATTTGAAGAGGCACTATCGATTATTTTCACGGTACTGATCACTGATGCTGATAAAAATGATCCCAAGAGTGATGCGGTGCTCAGTTATATCGCCAGTGAATCGTTTGTTACGGCTTATCCGCTACTTCGTCTGGACCCTCAAAGTGATGTCGACAGTAAATTAAAGGTATGTGATCTGATTCCGGCAGGTACCGTGCCATGTAATACCGATGCAACGGTTGCGGCTATTTTGCCGGGGCTGCCCGGTATGCGACATGATATGGGGATTCTGAACCATCGTCCCGATAAAGATGGTGTGGTGAGGAAATGGAGTCTGGAGTGGCAAGAGGAGAGCTGGTCGTTCCCGACCATGGCCGGAGCTGCTTTATCACTGGCTGGTATCAAACCCATGCTGGCGAGCGATAAACCATTTGTTATCAACTGGAGGGGGGATGAAAAACCGTATCAGAGAATATCGTTTTCTGATTATATGGCATATTTGAATGGTGGAGAAGGATTCATCCCGCCCGGTTTCTTTAAAGATAAAATTGTGATTATCAGCGCATCTGCTGAAGGTTTAACCGTATTCAAGAACACCTCGGTTGGCATGAAAAGTGATGGTGAGCTGATGGCAACAGCACTTGATGATGCGATCAATGGCACCAAC
>JAJFLF010000017.1 GCA_021772845.1 Mariprofundus sp. | reverse complement strand
CCTTCTTGACTTTTACTATGCCGTCTTCTGCGAGGGTGCCTTCATGCTTTTTGCCTGCGGCTTTCCGGAAGGTGATTGTGAAACAAATAAATTCACCAGTGGGTGGGTTGTCGAACGCTAGCTGCACTAGTTCATCGAAAGTGACTTCCTTACCGGTTACAGTTTTCTCCCGACCGTTCACGGTAATGGTGATTTCCTTTTCGTTCTTCTTATCTTTGTCGTCTGTCATTTCAGTCTCCTAATTTTTGTCTCTCGGTGGGAATGGGTCATTGCCGTGGCTGTCGCTACGGGCGATCCGTCCGTCTTTGTTGTGAATGCGAAACTCAGTGCTTTGATTGCGACTGATTTCTCTGCCCCGATCAACTGCTTCGCGCTTGGTATCGTGGTGGCTACTGGCACGGCTTGCGCCACCCCGTTTAACGTCCCAGCCGCCTTCGGGGTTTGGAACCACATGGTGGCTCTTCGGTCCTTTGCTCATTTGTACTTTACCTCTTTGTTCGTGTTTATGGCGCATAAAAAGTGCGTCTACTCTGAACATCATATAGCGCTTGCAAATCAGAAGTCAAGGCGTTAATGTATTTCTACACCGAACTTTTATGGAAGAGTGCTTATGGCCAATGACTTGGGCGACAAAATTCGTGAGTTGCGTAAAAAAAAGAATTTAACCCTCGATAAACTTGCTGATCTAACCAACTCCAGCAAGAGCTATATCTGGGAATTAGAAAACAAGAACCCACCACGACCTTCGGCTGAGAAACTTTCTAAGATCGCTGAAAAATTGGGTACATCGATAGAGTATCTTCTTGATAACAAAAATGAAATTAGGGCAGCAGATGCTACTGATGCTGAATTTTATCGCAAATACAAAAATATGCCGGACGAAACCCGGGAGAAAATTCGTAAAATTGCAAATATGTGGAACGATGATGAATGACTAAACCAAAGTCACCGCAGCGTTGGGCTTTTGATCTGACTCATATTTTGAATGCGCTTGGCGGAGACAATCGCTTTCCAATTGATGTGAAGAAGTTGGCAAAAGACTATTCGCACCAAATTTCGCCAAATGACCCAATCACCCTTGTGAATGGGGATGTTTTGGACGGTTTTGAAGGTTGCCTTTGTAAAAATCCAAATGGTAAGAATGAATGGGGTATCATTTACAACTCAGCAATCAAATCACCTGGCCGAATCAATTTCACAATTGGTCACGAATTTGGTCACTACCTAGTTCATCGCAATCAGTTTCCTGATGGTATCAGGTGCAGTTCAGAGGATATGGCGAAGTGGGGCAGCGAATATAGCCAAATTGAACAGCAGGCGAACGACTTCGCAGCAACCCTGTTAATGCCCCGCGATGATTTCGAGAAACAAATTGCTTCAAGTGCCAAGGCAGGTTTTGATGAATTGGTGGCATGTGCGGAACGTTATGGCGTTTCGCTTACCGCTGCCACGCTTCGCTGGCTGCAATTCACACAGCGGCGAGCGCTGTTGGTCGTTTCGCGAGATGGCTTTGTTCTGTGGGCGAGTTCGAGCCCGAAGGCATTAAAGACCGGAGCATATATTAAAACTGCTAACCTTCCACCAGTAGAACTGCCCGCAAAATCTCTAGCAGCACAGCCACATTTGCTAGATAGTGGAAAAGGGCTGGCCGAACATGATCCATTTGTGTGGTTAAAGGAGCCGTGCACCGAGGAGGTAATGGTATCCGGTCGATACGATATGAATTTTTCGCTTTTGCATTTGTCTGCTGCACCAGATTGGCGTCCTCAAGATGAGGAGCATGAGGAAGACACCTATGATAGAATGATCAGCCGAACCTCCGGCTCATCTTGGTTAGGCTAATTTACTGGGAACAACTCCCCTGCCTGCAACCGACACCGAACTTTCTATTCCCTCTTTTAAAGTGAAATCACGCTTGGCAAAAGTGGCCATATGGCTCCTTAGGTCTGGCTGACCACATCTAAGTGGTGTCCAAAATTACGCATATTGAGTGCGAGGTAACTTACCCCGCCAAGCCCCGGCTTCGCCGCCTGCGGTTACAGGGCGGCAGGAACATCCCCATCGACCTTTGACGATCTGCGATTGGAACACAACGGACGTGTTTCAGCACCAACCAAAGGAGAAATAATCATGACCAATTTTACCAAACCTGCTCTTCGCGCTTTCGCAGTACGCGACGCTGACGAAGCCACTGGCCGCAAAGCCTTCTGGCGTGAGATCGGCGTAGCCTGGCTTACCAAAAGTGGCCATATCCGTCTCAAGCTGGACGCTCTGCCAACAGACGGCGTTATCATGCTGCTTGACGAAGCAAAACGCTCCAAAAGGCCAACGCGTAAAACAACCACCAAAAAAGCGGCTGCGTAATTGCGCCGTACTTTCCGATGCCAGCCCGGCCATGCGCCGAGCTGGCATGTGGTTTGTTCGCCCAGCCGGTGGGGTCACCGACTGAACGGCCTTAACGATCAACACAGTGTAGCAAGTTGTGCGAGGTTAAGACGTGCTCATCAATACATTATGGACATGACCTGGAGCCGTTACCGGCTCCAGTGCTGAGTGGTGACGTATGTGTCATACGACAATAATTCTGTTAGCTTTTATGAATGCACAATTGGATAATTTCTGCCATGAGCCGATTAACGGGCTTAATCGGCTCATGTTTGGTCTTTTTATGAGCCGAATAGATAGTGCACTCAGCTCATGAGGTGCACCATGCACCAGTAATTACGGTCCACTTAGAAAAGTTCGTTTCTTCGCGCCATGACTACCGCCATGACGCGAGTCAAAATGAAATTATACCCTGTAGGGGATATTATTGGATCATACCCCGCAGGGTATAATGTCTATTTATACGCTTAATCGTCTTAAGTTAAAATATACGAAAAAACGTATATTGACAATATATACGCTATAACGTATATTAAGAAAAATAATGTAGGAATTACAACGATATGGATTATCTAGTAAGGTCTGAAAAACAGGCTGGTACGGTGCTACGTCGCCAAAGACGTGCTCAAAAACTTACCCAAGCGCAACTTGCTGACCGAGCTGGGGTACGGCAAGGCACAATCTCGCTTATGGAAAGTGGTGCCAAAGGAACCAGGCTAAGCACTATTATGGATGTGCTGCGCGTATTGGATTTTGAAATCGTAATCCGGCCACGTACTAAGGGTTCTCATCAAGATATTGAGAATATGTTCTAATGGCACGAAAACGCAAAAGTTCTACACTTTCTGTAGCCCTTAATGGTCGATTGGTTGGCCATTTACATAGAGCACCCAATAACGCCATATCTTTTTCATATGATCAAAATTGGTTGCAAGATGAGCGCGCATTACCAATTTCTCTCTCGTTACCGTTGCGTGA
>JAJFLF010000160.1 GCA_021772845.1 Mariprofundus sp. | reverse complement strand
GAGCGCTTCGGTATTCTGACTTTGCGCTCGGCGAATTCATTCGCAAAGCGTCAACTAGACCATATTTCAAAAGGACCCTCTTCGTTGTCACAGCCGACCATGTCGGATGGAAGCCTGGAGCCGGTGGGAACAATCAACATGAAATGTTTCATATCCCACTACTCCTCTATGCGCCAAACCTCATACAAGCTGGCCGAGACACAAAACCAGCATCACAAATCGACATTCTGCCGACTATTGTGGATCGACTGGGGATTAACACAGCGCTAGCTGGGCTTGGATCAACGACCCATCCATCGAACACTCCGCGCTACTCAATCTCAGCGTCCGGTTCATTGCTGAGTTTCACACTCGACTCACTACTAATAATCAACGCCCAAGATAGCGCAATCGCCCTATACAATTACCCTCATGACAGTGGACTGACAACCAATCTCATCAAATCGAATAAGGGCGCGGCAGAGTCTGTCTGGCGTAATTTCGCCGCCTTCTACCAAACTGGTACTTCAGCTCTTATCGAAAACCGCATTTGCCCACCGCAACAAATTCTTGATTCGCTGATGAAATCTCACAAGTAGAACTTAAGTAAGATGAGGAGCAAACATCCGTTGAATTATTACTTTTGACATGGAAGCTCTAGACGACTATCATTGACTCAGTTAGATCTCTCTATAGGGAGTGATCTAACGTTAAGACAGCATTCAAACCAATCAGCCTGAGAAATGCAAAAATAGAATTATGTCAGGAAGACTCCGCGTATTATCAGAACTCTGGTCATTCATCCGTATGAATAAGAAATGGTGGATAACACCAATCATCCTATTCCTACTAATGTTGTCAGGACTTATTCTTCTTACTGAATCTTCCGCTGTAGCTCCATTCATATATTCGCTCTTTTAATTGTATTCATTGTCTATTCAAAGGCAGTCGCAGAACAGCTACTCGACTATGAGTGAAGAAACAAGCGCCATCTCAAACCTCTCTATGTTGCGCAAAGCGACACTAGCCTTGATAACTGTAGCGCTACTCTTCGGCGCTTTGGAATTGACGCTCCGCATTTCAGGGTTAGATTTCTTCGAGACAAACCAAATCTTCCCGCTAAACCGTGACATGAGCTTCACGGATATCTACGATAAGGACAGTCAACTGTTCTGGAAGTTGAAATCATCAACAACAACCGAATCAACAAATTTCAGTAACCTCAATTATAGAATTAACGACTCGGGCTTCCGCGGTCCTGAGTGGGATAAACTCTCAGGTAGCCGAGATATTCTCTGCATGGGGAACTCCTGCACCTTCGGCTGGGCTGTTGAGTATGATGCTATTTACACAGAGATATTGAATAAGTCATACTCTGACTACCGCGCCCTAAACTGCGGAACTCCCGGATATTCGAGTTACCAAGGCAAAACTCTACTCAACCAACTGTTACAAACACATAAACCAGAAATCATAACTCTAATGTTCGGTTGGAACGATCACTGGCCAGCAGGATCAGACATAGCGGACAAGAATCAAACTACACCTCCGCAATGGACGCTCGCGCTACAAAACACGCTTTCAAACTTCAAGATATACCAAGCCATGCGCAAGCTGGCGCTCTCGGCTAGTTCTAGTGATCAAAGCCCCACAGAGGGATTCTCTCGAGTCACAGGAAAGCGCAGAGTCGGACTTACTGATTTCGCAGACAATCTAAAAGAAATGGTCAAAGCTTCTCGCGGGGCGAATGCGCAGCCGATTATTCTAGTCCCACCAGTAGCCACACTGACAATCTACCTACCCAATATGGCCAATTCACCCTTCCATGATCTACATGCTGAATATCAAGCCACCGCTAGGCGAGTAGCCGCAGAAATGAACTGTCCCTTGCTAGATTTACAGCCGCTTTTTGATGAACACAGCAACCTTTTTGACTATCCTGTTGAAGATCCGGTGCACTTCAATGCGGCTGGACATCAAGAGATAGGCTCAGCGCTCTCCGCGTTAATTGATTCCCTAATCACGCGCTAACCCCTATCTTAACTTAAGTCAGTCTAATTGATATTGGCGCCTTCATTCGGATAACGGCGTACAGTACGCACATGCATATTTCTCGAGGATGATTACCATGCCCAGCCCAGAGACTCATTCAACACATCCCAACCAACTCGTGAATTGCCCACCGGCAAGCGGTGTCATTGATGTTCGTTCACCATATTCAGGCGAGATTGTAGCTCAGGTGCATGAGGCAACCACTGATATCATAGATCACGCATTCGCTACAGCCGCTAAAGCTCAAAAAACAATCACTTCAAAAATGCCGGCCTATCAGCGCGCCGACATCCTAGAGAAAACTGCCGTGCTCGTTGAACAAAACCTCGACGACTATGCTATGACAATTGCCCTTGAGGGTGGCAAACCACTCACCGATGCAATAGTCGAAACCAAGCGCGCTGTTAGCACACTTAGACTCTCTGCAGAAGCCGCCTCGGCTCTTGATGGTGAGCAACCTGTCATGTCGCGAAGCGCTGGTGGCGCAACTAAAACATCCTTCATCATTCGGGAACCAATTGGTGTCGTCTCATCTATCTCAGCCTTCAACCACCCGCTAAACCTCTCCGCCCATCTAATCGGCCCATCATTTGCAGCAGGTAATGCAGTCGTCCTAAAACC
>JAJFLF010000159.1 GCA_021772845.1 Mariprofundus sp. | reverse complement strand
TGCTAGCGCGTACATATTGTGGTGATTTTCGCAAAACACATCTGAGACAACAAGTTCGTTTGAATGGTTGGGTTGAAACCAATCGTGACCATGGCGGCGTAATTTTTCTGGATGTACGTGACCGTTCTGGTGTTGTGCAAGTTGTAGCCCATCCTGATACGCCTGAAATGCATGCTTTGGCGCATTCCATGCGCCAGCAGAATGTGATTGAAGTGATCGGTGAAGTGATTCCGCGTGATGATAATGCCATGAACCCGAAATTGGCGACTGGTGAGATCGAAGTAAAAATCATCTCTATGACACTGTTGAACAAGGCTGAAACGCCACCGTTTGCGATTGAAGATGACTGTAATACAGGTGAGCAGAATCGCCTTGAATACCGTTATCTGGATCTGCGTCGCCCTTGTATGCAGAAGAATTTGATGCTGCGTCATAAAGTTACCCATGCCGCACGCAATTATCTGGATAGCCAGGATTTCCTGGATGTTGAAACACCTATCTTGAACAAATCCACACCTGAAGGTGCACGTGATTACCTGGTTCCGTCACGTGTTTATCCCGGTTCATTTTATGCCCTTCCACAGAGCCCACAGCTTTTTAAGCAGCTGTTGATGGTGGCGGGTACTGACCGTTATTATCAGATTGCCCGTTGTTTCCGCGATGAAGATTTGCGTGCTGATCGTCAGCCTGAATTCACCCAGGTGGATCTGGAAATGTCATTTGTTGATCAAGATGATGTGATGGCTGTCTCTGAAGGCCTGATTCGTTCTATGTTTGAAGCGGGCATGAACGAGAAAATTGAAGAAGCATTCCCTCGCATCACCTATGCCGAAGCGATGGATAAATATGGTCTGGATCGTCCTGATGTGCGTTTCGGTCTGGAACATATCGATGTCACTGACCTGATGAAGGAAGTGGACTTCAAAGTATTCAGTGGTCCTGCCAACAATGGCGGATTGGTTAAAGTGATTCGTGTGCCGAACGGTTGCAGTCAGTTAAGCCGCAAGAAAATTGATAACTACACCAAGTTTGTATCCATTTATGGCGCCAGAGGTTTGGCGTATATTAAGGTAAATGATAAGGATGATATTCCAGGCGGTTTGCAGTCTCCGATTGTAAAAAATCTCTCTGACGATGTGTTGAAAGCACTACTTGAACGCTGTGAAGCGGAAAATGGTGATCTGCTGTTCTTTGGTGCTGATACAAAAGAGGTTGTAAACAATGCTCTGGGATACCTGCGTGTTGAGCTGGGTAAAGATCTGGGTCTGTTTGATGTCAAATCCAATCAGTTTGTCTGGGTGGTAGATTTCCCGATGTTTGAATGGGATGCCGAGAACAAACGTCCACAAGCCCTGCATCATCCGTTTACAGCACCTTATCCTGAAGACCTGGATAAACTCGAAACAGCACCGCTTGAGATGCGTTCACAGGCCTATGATCTGGTCTGGAATGGTACGGAGATCGGTGGTGGATCGATTCGTATTCATGATACCGAGGTTCAGTCACGTGTATTGAAAGCACTGAATATTTCTGATGAAGAAGCCAATGATAAATTCGGCTTCCTGCTGAATGCACTTAAATACGGTGCTCCTCCGCATGGTGGTTTGGCATTCGGTCTGGATCGTGTGCTGTCTCTGATGGTGGGTGCAGAATCAATTCGTGATGTGATTGCATTCCCTAAAACACAGCGTGCAGCTGATCCGATGTCTGAATCCCCATCTGAAGTGGCTGATGCGCAGTGGAAAGAGCTGGGTTTGCGTAAACGTCCAACGATTAAAGTTACCGAAGAGTAATTACTGCTTTTGCTCTTGTAACATGATGAAAGAAGCCCCGCTTACAGAAGTAAGCGGGGCTTCTTTTTTTTGCAGATAAAACCATAAATAGCTCTAAGTGGTGCTCTACATATATTGAGCATGGATGGTTCATGTTGTGCTCGGATTGACATCAACTAAAAATGATACGATCATACATCCATGCGTCTAATGTTGTTGATACCGTTGCTGTTTTTAGCTTCCTGTGTGATGAAGCCACCAGCCCAGGAGATGGCCGATGCACGCTCTGCCATTAAAATGGCGCAAGAGTTGCCGGGCCAGCAGAAGAAAGCAGATAATTTTTTAATGAGTGCTGAAAAAGCATTGGAAGAAGCTGCTGCAGCTATCCAGCTTGAGCGTTATGAACGCGCGCGCAATAAAGCCCTGGAAGCCAAGCGTCATGCGCAACAGGCCGCACGCCTGAAACAATCAAAACATAAATAAGATAAGCGTACCTTTTATCCTTTTCATATACTGATACACATCCGAGGTTTCATCATGGCATTTGATAAAATCACTGTTCCAGAAAATGGCGAAAAAATTACCATGGGAGATGATGGTCAGCTGCACGTACCTGACCAACCGATTGTTACATTTATTGAAGGTGACGGTACGGGGCGTGATATCTGGAAAGCCTCCAAGCGTGTTTTGGATGCTGCTGTTGAGAAGGCCTATGGCGGAACACGATCGGTTGCCTGGATGGAAGTGTTTGCAGGTGAAAAAGCATGGCAGATGTATGGTGAGAGTGATGACGCATGGCTGCCTGAAGAGACGCTGGAAGCGTTCAATAGTTATCTGATTGGCATCAAAGGGCCGCTCACCACACCTGTTGGTGGTGGCATCAGTTCGCTGAATGTTGCACTGCGACAGAAACTGGATCTCTACACCTGCTTGCGCCCGGTGAAATATTTCGAAGGTGTGCCTTCACCGGTGAAACGCCCTGAAGATGTGAATATGGTGATTTTCCGTGAAAATACAGAAGATATTTATGCCGGTATTGAATGGGCTGCAGAATCCGATGAAGCGAAGAAGGTGATCGCCTTTTTGCAGGATGAGATGGGTGTGAACAATATCCGCTTTCCGGAAAGCTCCGGTATCGGTGTGAAACCGGTATCGCGTGAAGGCACCGAGCGTCTGGTGCGTGCTGCGATTCTGTATGCCATTGATCACAATCGTGCTTCTGTGACGCTGGTGCATAAAGGCAATATCATGAAACAGACCGAGGGTGCATTCCGTAACTGGGGATATGAGCTGGCCAAGGCCGAATTCGGGGCTGAAGAGATTGATGGTGGTCCGTGGTGTAAGCTGCCGAATGGCACTGTGATTAAGGATTCTATTGCTGATATTACCTTGCAGCAGGTACTCACGCGTGCGACAGAGTTTGATGTGATTGCGACCCTTAATTTGAATGG
>JAJFLF010000158.1 GCA_021772845.1 Mariprofundus sp. | reverse complement strand
GTAATCGGTACTGGTAAAAGCGTTGTCACTGCCGCCCATAGCTGAGATGCGTTTGCTGTATTCGCCGGCCTCCAGCTTTTTCGAGCCCTTGAACATCATATGTTCAAACACATGCGCCAAACCAGTTTTACCCGGCAGTTCATCGCGGCCGCCCACTTTCAGCCAGATCTGTACCATCGCAACAGGTGCTGAGTGGTCTTCTTCCACCACCAGTTTGGCTCCATTTTTAAACGTCGCCTGCTGCAACTCACCAGCATTGGCACTGGTAATAGACAGACTGGCAGATAACAAAGCAATAACAGTCAGACGCAATAATAACATAGGGACTCCGAGTGATAATTTTCTAGCAGACGGGATATTGGGCGAAGAATATTACAAAACAATGAAAACCTTTAAGCAACACCCTGAGACTTGAGATATTCTTCATAGGTACCGTGATAATCAACAATACCTTCCGGCGTAATTTCAATAATTCGGGTTGCAACCGAAGCGATCAGTTCACGGTCATGGCTGACAAAGATCAGTGTGCCGGGATAAGCTTCCAAGGCTATATTCAGTGATTCAATGAACTCCATATCCATATGGTTGGTCGGCTCATCCAGCAACATAACATTGGGATTCTGGAACATGAACTTACCAAACAACATGCGGCCTTTTTCACCACCGGAAAGCGCTTTCACTGACTTATTAATATCATTTTGAGAGAACAGCATACGACCAAGATTGCCACGCACTTCCTGCTCCCCGTGCTCTTCCCGCTTCCACTGCACCATCCAATCAAACAGTGAGACATCCTCAGCAAAATCTGCTGAATGATCCTGAGCATAATAACCCAGTTTCACATTTTCCGACCATTTGATTTCACCGGAACTTGCTTCCAAGTCACCAGCCAGACAACGCAGTAGTGTGGTTTTACCAATACCGTTGGGGCCAATCACAGCTACACGTTCACCAACAGGCACTGTTATATCGAAATTCTCAAACAGCAGTTGGTCATCAAAACCTTTACTCAATTCATTAAGTTTGAGTGCTATTTTATTAAGCTCCTTATCCTGTGAGAATTTCATGTAAGGGCTGACACGGCTTGAAGGTTTTACTTCGTCAAGTTTGATCTTATCCAGCTTTTTGGCGCGCGATTGTGCCTGCGTAGCTTTGGATGCATTGGCTGAGAAACGACGTACAAAAGCCTGAAGCTCCTGAATCTCTTCTGTCTTCTTGGCATTGGCTGTCAGCAACTGCTCCTGAACCAAGGCTGAGGCTTCCATATAATTATCATAATTACCCGGGTAGAGACGCAATTCACCATAATCCAGGTCGGCCATATGGGTACACACACTGTTCAGGAAGTGACGGTCATGTGAAATAATGATCATCGTACTCTTACGCTCGTTGATCACACCTTCCAGCCAGCGAATCGCATTCAGATCCAGGTTATTGGTCGGCTCATCCAGCAAAATAATCTCTGGATCACCAAACAGCGCTTGTGCCAGCAATACACGCAACTTCAAACCGGGCGCAATAGATTTCATCAAGTTATAGTGATCTTCTACCGGAATGCCCATGTCGATAAGCAGATCACCTGCATTTGGCTCGGCACTGTAACCATCCATATCCGCAAATTCGCTTTCCAGATCACCGGCACGCATGCCGTCCTCTTCACTTAGCTCTTCCTGAGAATAGAGGTGGTCGCGCTCTTCTTTAACCTTCCAAAGCTGTTCATGCCCCATCATTACCGTATCGATTACACTGACTTCTTCAAATGCAAAGTGATCCTGACGCAATTTACCCAGACGCTGATGCTCACCAATACTGACATGGCCGTTAGTAGGCTCCAGATCACCACCCAAAATTTTCATCAATGTCGATTTTCCGCAACCATTGGCTCCGATCAAACCATAACGATTGTTATCGCTGAATTTGACTGAAATATTTTCAAACAGGGGCTTATCCCCGAATTGCATAGTAATACCAGATGTAGAAATCAATGGACTATTCCGTGAGACATAAAATTTAACCATACTCCAGTCACTGCAAAACATGGCTTGAAAAGTGCCGCAGCATAGTGTTGTCCATCAGATATACAAGCTAGAGCCGTTTTATAGCAACATTTCAACCTGAAAAGATGGCGTATTTAATTCACACTGTATTCAGATATCTGCTCATAACGTTCAATCTGATGTTTGATGGAGCCACTGAAATCTTCGACATTCATCCACGCTATCGCGGACTCGAGCGCATCACCGCGCACAACGCGCATTTCATCCAAATCAGGGACTGCAGCCGCCTTTTGATAAATTTTGGCCAAACCAAAACTGACTGTGCTTTTGGCCACAAAAGCAAGCTTCCCATTTTTTCGGAACGTTGCTTTTTTCATGCGTTTCCCGGCTGAAAAGATAGCCTTAAAGGAGAGCTCTTTGGTGGATACATTCTTACAAATCACACATAAACCCAACGTTCCATGTTCATTGAATTGGCCATCAAGCAGCTTTGATATTTGTGCATCCAGCTGCTCATCAGTGACCACCCCATGCAGGATAAGCAACATGAAGTTCTGCTCACTGAAATGTTCAAAATGAATGCCTATAACCAACTCCTGCCGTATGAGATTCCTAAGCCCTATCACATTAATAGCAGAAAATATTTGGAACGCAATCCTGATCAGAGATGAGTGACCAATAGCTCTAGACCGGTGTTTGATCCATCTTTCTTTCATCTCTTACTTTTTTCACCACCAGCAATGCTTCAATCAACACCCAAAATGCCAGAATAAAAATCGCAGCACCTACGGCCGCAACAGTCCATTGTCCATTACCCACAGCTTTGGAGATACCCATCACCATGCCGGAAATCGTGGCTCCGAGCACAAGCAACATTGGCAACATCGTATAGAGAATGGGTTTTTTCTTGCGGTAAAGATAAATAGTTACGGTCAGCAGTGTTAGGCCGGCCAAAATCTGGTTCGTGGTTCCAAACAAGGTCCACAAAAACAGGCCCGCAGGTTTGCCATCCATGGTGAAAAAGGCAAAGAAACCAATCGCGGTAACAGCCAAAGCGGTGGCAACATAACGATTACCCAGCGCTTTCACATTGATGGTTTGGCCAATCTCTTCCAAATTAAAACGCAACAGACGTGTTCCGGTATCCACAGACGTCATGGCAAAACCTACTACAACAACCGATATAAACGCCGCGGCATAATCCAGTGGAACACCAAGCTGATGAATGAAATTGGCATTGCCCTGAATAAATATACCCAGTTTCTGATGCAGGCCTGCGGCTTTTTCCCAGGAACCATAAAAAGATTCCCACTCTGCGCGCGATGAGAATGCGCCTGCTGTTGTCGCCAATACCGCTAAAAGAGCCAACAGTGATTCTCCAATCATGCCCACATAACCAACAAACGGTGCATCGCTTTCTTTGTTTAACTGCTTCGATGTTGTGCCGGAAGCCACCAGTCCATGGAAGCCGGAGACGGCACCACAGGCAATGACTATGAACAGAAACGGCATGAGTGGCGGTGCGCCGACAGGATCAGGATTAAAAGCTGGCGCAACCCAATCCGGAGATAACAGAAAGAAACCTGCCAGCATCGCAAACAGCGCCAGATACAATAGCAGTGAGTTGAGGAAATCACGTGGCTGGAGCAATAGCCAAACGGGCAACACACTGGCTACAAACGCATAAACCAACAAAGACCAAGTCCAGTCATTGGCTGTAAAGCCCGTAACAGGCATATCCAGGCCGATAGTTGTCGTGATCAGCATCAACACAAAGCCAACACCAATCATGGGCCAGAGCGGGAAGTTCTTTTTGTAAACCAGAAAACCAATCACCATCGCGATCAACATCAGTGAATAGGTTGGAAAAACAGCTTCCGGGTGTGCAGTTGCCGGGATATTGGCTGCATCAGGTGCCGCAAACAGACCTGAAATGACCAGTACGAATACGCCCATGGCCAGTGCCACGAGGAAGAAAATAACCAAGAGGAATAACAAACGTGTGCGCGGGCTGATAACATCACGGGCAATCGAACCAACACTTTGCCCTTTATGGCGAATCGACAGTACAAGGGCTGAAAAGTCATGCACCGCCCCGACCAGCAGGGTGCCAAAGACCACCCAACATAAGGCCGGAACCCAGCCCCATATCACCGCAATAGCGGGGCCGAGCATGGGAGCTAAGCCCGCAATAGAAGCATAATGATGACCAAAAAGAATATATTTGTTGGAAGGCACATAATCGACACCGTCCTCCATGCTATGCGCAGGTGTTACATTATCGTCGTTCAATTCAAATATTTTTTTACTCAAAATGCCTTTGGCATAAAAGTGGAAAAAAACGAGATACAGGCACAACACCGTAATCGTCATCACTACAGGACTCATCTCATACCCTCCAAAGCTCAAAGCAATCATCAGAGTGATTGCTTGTCGTACAAGCGCAGCACGCTACTCTAGCGACCAAACTGAACAAGGGGATCCGTTATGCGGCAACTGATGTTATTCGCTTTACTGCTCAGCTTCACGGCATGCCAGCAACAAAGTGAAACACCAAAACTTAAAGCCATCAACAGCAGCCCTGTTGTTGCGTTTGTGAACGGCATCAGCATTCACGAGTCTGATATCGACAATGAGATGGCGCTGTTATCAGATCCTATGATTCAATATCGCAATGACCCCAAAGCGCGCAGCCATATTTTGCGATCATTAATTCGCCGTCATGCCATCAGTCACAAAGCCAAGCGTCTGGGGCTGGATATGAATCCCGCCATCAAACAGCGCATGCAAGCCGCCCAACGTCAGATCTTAATTGAAGCCGCTAAATCCTGGCAATTAGCACAGATGGAGGTGATTCAAAGCAGCGAAATTGAAAGCTATTACAATAGCCACTACGATGAATTCACTGTGCCTGCTCAAGCCCATGCGCGCCACATTCTTCTCAAAACAGAAAAAGAAGCCTGGAAGATATTAAAAAAGCTACGCCGCAATCGTAACTTGTTTGAAAAACTGGCAGCCAGCCACTCTCTGGACAGTAACAACAAATCACGCGGTGGAAATCTCAACTGGTTCCCGCGTGGCATGATGGTGAAGGCATTTGACGACGTAGCATTTTCCCTGAAAAAACACGGCCTCAGCACGCCGCTGAAAACAAAATTTGGCTGGCACATTATTGAACTTCTAGGCAAGCGCCCTGCTATGCAAAAACCAATCGAAGACGTGCGCGAAGAGATTATCAGCACACTCCAGCATCAACATTTACAACAGTGGTATGCAAAAGTGGAAAAGGAGATGGCGAGGAACATCACCATCACCAAAGCAGAATATCAGTAAATCATCTCTGCTCACCAAGGGAAGTGCTGATTTATTCAGTACTTCTGAGCAGGCCTCGGATGGCCTACCAGAAAGCGGCAGGATCGCCGGTTTGGACGGACATTCCGCCAAAGGCGAGCAGCACGATGCTGCGAGTCAAATCAGGCATGTAAGTGCTTGATTCATTCTACACTTCCATGTGTAGAACCCTTCGGGCGTGACCCGTGTAAGATTGCTGTCCTGCAATCTTATGTAAGCAAAGGCAAAACCGCATTTTTGCTTTTGCGAGCTGACCATTTCGCAGGAAGCGAAATGGCATGACTATCAGGAACCGAAGGGAGCCGCATGGAAGCGGTGAGTATTTTTGGCTGGACCAATAAATCAGCACCTCCCAAGATAGACTTTTTCATTTCTGACTCTAGAGTGCGCGCCCGCATTAAGCAGAGCTACTTATCTGACTAAGATGCACACCGTGACGGGATAACCCGACGGTGCACTTTGGAGAATAGACATGACTAACCTTGTTGTTGCAGCAGAACTTCGCGAAGAAACTGGCCGTAGCGCTACACGCCGCCTACGCCGCGCAGGCAAAATGCCTGGTATTATTTATGGTGGTGGTAAACCTGACATTTCCATTACTATGGACTATTTCACTGTTTCCAAACAGCTGAATGATGAGCAATTTCACACGTCTTTGTTAGAAGTCAAAGTTAAAGGCTCACGCACTAAAAACACCGTTTTGTTGAAAGCTGCCCAGTGGGATCCAGTTATGGATACAGCAACGCATCTCGACTTTTTCCGTGTATCTGCCACCGATACCATCACATTGGATATCCCGGTTAGCGTTCTCAATGCTGACAAATGCCCTGGCGTTGCGAAGGGCGGCCTGGTTGATCTCGTGCGTCACTCACTCGAAGTAACGTGTACTGCAAACGCTATTCCAGATCACATTGAAGTAGATTGTGGCGACATGGAAGTTGGCGACACTGTACATATTGAAGACATCACGCTGCCAGAAGGCTCAGAAGTTCAGCATGACGTTAACTTCACAGTCCTGAATATCGCAGCACCTAAAACAGGTAGTGATGAAGATGATGAAGCAGCAGATGATGGAGAAGCAGTAGAAGAAGAAGCTGCAGAATAAATAGCATGAAACTGCTTGTCGGTCTGGGTAATCCGGGCAACAAGTATAAGGATACGCGCCATAACATCGGCTTCCGTTTCCTTGATATGTTAGCAAAACATGAGGGGCTGCGTTTTGACGCGGCCCCTCGTTTTCATGCGGAGACTGCCGTCTGGAATCGCAACGCAGATAAAATCATCCTGATCAAACCGCAAACATTCATGAACAATAGCGGTGAATGCATTGGTGCTCTAGCACGATATTATCAGGTGGAAGAGCAAGATATTATCGTAGTTTACGATGACCTGGATCTTCCTACGCGCAAATTACGCATCAAAAAAGGTGGCGGCCACGGTGGCCACAATGGTTTACGCTCCATGCATACCCATTTGCCCACATCTGATTATGTGCGTGTAAAAATTGGCATTAACCGTCCAACACATGGCGATATTTCAGCCTGGGTTCTTGGCCGTGCCGATGAAGGAGATCGCGCTGATGAAGCTTGCGTCTTTGGTGCTCTGCTTAAGGAAATTGATCATCTGCTGGATGATGACACGGACACCGCAGCCAATCGCATCCATTTAGCACTGCAATAGAACAAAAAACACTTTCACCACACAGATCAAACAGAGATTCACAAACGCTCATATACGCTGTCTCTTTGTGGTAAATAAGAGGTTATAAACAACATGGCATTAAGTATCGGTATAGTAGGACTCCCCAACGTAGGTAAATCCACTCTTTTTAATGCATTGAATGGTGGTGGTGGTGCGGAAGCAGCCAACTATCCATTCTGCACCATCGATCCCAATGTAGGCATTGTACCAGTACCGGACAAACGCATTGATGCACTCTCAGCTATCGTAAAGCCACAGGCTATTCAGCATGCCATCGTTGAGTTCGTTGATATTGCCGGGCTCGTGGCAGGTGCAGCCAGTGGCGAAGGGTTGGGTAATAAGTTTCTGGCTAATATCCGTGAATGTGCCGCCATTGCTCATGTCGTACGCTGCTTCGACGATGAAAATGTCACCCATGTATCCGGCACAGTTGATCCTCTGTCTGATATCGAAATCATCGACACCGAATTGATGCTCAAGGATATGGAAGGTGTTGAGAAAGGTTTGATGCGCATCGAAAAACTGGCTCGTTCCGGTGATAAAGATGCAAAAAAACAGGTTGATGTATTCAAAAAGGTAAATCAGGGGCTGGAGGATGGTACGCCGGTAAGACGGCAGGCGCTGAGTAGTGATGAGCTGACCATGGTCAAAGAGCTCTGTCTGCTGACCGCCAAACCGGTTCTCTATGTGACCAATGTTGATGATTCATCACTGCCCGATGGCAACGCCTATGTTGAAAAGGTGCGTGCGTTTGCAGCCCAGGAGGGTGCCGGTGTTGCCGTTGTATCCGCGCAGATCGAAGCTGAACTGGCCGAAATGGATAAGGAGTCACAACTCGAGTTCCTCTCTGACCTTGGCCTTACTGAACCCGGTCTTAACACTGTGATCCGGGAAGCTTACACGCTGCTGGATCTCATCTCCTACTTCACTGCCGGTGTAAAAGAGGTGCGCGCCTGGACGATTCATCGTGGTGACACCGCGCCAAAGGCTGCTGCCGTGATTCACAATGACTTCGAAAAAGGCTTTATCAGGGCAGAAACCATTGCCTATGAAGAGTTCGTCGCACTCGGTGGCGAAGCCAAAGCCAAAGAGGCTGGAAAAATGAGACTTGAAGGAAAGGAGTACATCGTCAAGGATGGCGATGTCATGCACTTCAGGTTTAATGTATAAGCTGAGCATAGACATAGGGGAGAGTTAAACATGGACATCACAAAAATTCCTGCCGGTAATAATGCGCCAGAAGATATCAATGTGGTTATTGAAGTACCGCAGCATGGTGATCCGATCAAATACGAACTGGATAAAGAGTCCGGTGCCGTTTTCGTTGATCGCTTTATGCATACTGCCATGCACTATCCGTGCAACTATGGTTTTGTACCAAATACGCTGTCTGATGATGGTGACCCGGTAGATGTGCTGGTGGTCTCTCAGTTCCCTCTGATTCCTGGCTGCGTTATCAACTGCCGTCCTATTGGCGTACTGCAGATGGAAGATGAAGCGGGTATGGATGCCAAGGTGTTGGCAGTTCCAGCGGAAAAATTAAAACCTGTGAATTGTCGTGTTCATGGTCCTGAAGATCTACCCTCATTCCTGACTGCTCAAATTCGACACTTCTTTGAACACTATAAAGATTTAGAAAAAGACAAATGGGTGAAAGTCACGGGTTGGGGTGATGCGGCCGCAGCTAAAAAAGAGATCACAGACTCGGTAGCAGCTTACAAAGCGGATTGCGCTAAATGAGCATAGTGTTTCACGCATAATAGGTTTGAGAAAGGCGGTTGAGTAATCAATCGCCTTTTTTATTGCTTAAAGTTCAACATACAGGGAGGTAACACATATGGCAGAACAAATGATTCCAACCATTTTTGGTGGAGTAGGTTTAATCATCGCACTGTTTCTATATCAGGCTGTTAAAAGACACCCCGCCGGTGAAGGTAAGGTCATTGAAATTGGCCAGGCCATCCATCTCGGGGCCATGGTATTCATGAAACGTGAGTACACTGTTTTATCAATATTTGTCGTCATCGTAGCCATTATTCTGGCCTTCACATTGGGAGCCAATAGCACCATCGCATTCCTGGTCGGCGCAACCTGTTCAGCATTAGCCGGTTATTTAGGCATGTTTGCAGCCACCAAGGCCAATGTACGCACTGCCACTGCAGCCCAGAATGAAGGTACTGCAACGGCTTTGACCATCGCCTTCTACGGTGGCTCCATCATGGGGCTAACAGTTGCTTCACTCGGTTTAATCGGACTCGGCACCCTGTATCTATTCTTCGGCGGTGATCCAGAAACTGCTCATGCCATCCACGGTTTCGGCATGGGGGCATCTTTAGTTGCACTCTTCTCTCGCGTTGGCGGTGGTATCTTCACCAAAAGTGCCGATGTAGGTGCTGACCTGGTTGGCAAAATTGAAGCAGGTATCCCTGAAGATGACCCACGCAACCCCGGTGTGATTGCCGACAATGTCGGTGACAATGTCGGTGACGTAGCTGGCATGGGTTCGGATATCTTTGAATCCTATTGCGGCGCAATCATCGCTACCATCGCGATCGCGGCAACCATGACCTGGGATATTTACCAACCACTTGGTACACAGCAGTCGCTCATGTTTCTACCGCTAGCGCTAGCCAGTGCAGGCCTGATCTGCTCCATCATCGGCATTATACTGGTGAAGGTATTTGCCAACAGAGAGCCTCAGCTTGCTCTACGCGTTGGTACTATCGGTGCCTCATTAATATTTATCATCATGGCCTATTTTTTGATCACCATGACAGGTATCTCTGCACTCGTATGGGGAGCCGTCATTGCCGGTGCCGGCGGCGGAATTATTATTGGTATCGTCACTGAATATTATACGGGTGGAAAACCGGTTCGTGATATTGCCAAGTCGGGTGAAACCGGCCCTGCTACCGTGATGATCTCAGGCCTCGCTATAGGCATGCAGTCTGTGGTGCTTCCTGTGCTGACCATTGCAGCCATTATTTACATCTCCACTGATCTGGTAGGCATTTATGGTGTCGGTATTGCAGCTGTCGGCATGCTCGCAACAGTGGGCATAACCATGGCTATCGATGCTTATGGACCAGTGGCTGATAATGCTGGAGGCATTGCTGAGATGGCTGGTATGGGTGAAGAGACGCGAAAAATCACCGATTCACTCGATGAACTGGGTAATACTACTGCAGCCATTGGCAAGGGATTCGCCATTGGTGCAGCAGCACTTGCGGCTCTAGCTATCATCGCAGCCTTTGTTGAAACCGTAACGCTTCATCATCCCGGTTTCTCACTTAATCTGAATGAGCCTCTGGTACTCATTGGCCTGTTTATCGGCGGTATTTTTCCATTCCTGGTCGCTTCGTTAACCATGACTGCCGTCGGTGATGCAGCCTTTGAAATGATCAAAGAGATCCGTCGCCAATTCCATGAGATTCCAGGTTTGATGGAAGGAAAGGCTGATCCGGATCATGCCCGCTGTGTTGAGATCGCTACCAATGCGGCCTTGAGAAAGATGGTAATGCCGGGTGTTCTGGCCGTTTCAGCCCCGGTTGTGGTCGGCTTTGGACTCGGTGCACAAGCCCTTGGAGGCATGTTGGCTGGAGCTTTGGTCTGCTGTGTATTGATGGCCCTGATGATGGCTAATGCAGGCGGAGCTTGGGACAATGCGAAGAAACATGTCGAAAAAGGTAACTTGGGCGGTAAAGGCTCGGATGTACACAAAGCTGTTATTGTTGG
>JAJFLF010000157.1 GCA_021772845.1 Mariprofundus sp. | reverse complement strand
TTCATACCATTGGTGCCGGTGGTGGTTCTGTTGCGTGGTTGGATGAAGCTGGCCTGCCACAAGTTGGGCCTGAATCTGCCGGGGCCCGGCCGGGGCCTGTCTGTTATGGCCTAGGTGGTGAAAAGCCAGCTGTAACAGATGCGAATCTGTTGTTGGGACGTGTGCCAGCCAACACCTGCCTGGCCGGCTCCATGTCACTGGATCTGGAAGCATCTTTCAGGGCCTTCTCACAATACGGGAAAGCATTGGGTTTGAGTGCTGAAGAGGCGGCAAGGGCTGTCATTGATATTGCCGAAGAACATATGGCTGGAGCGCTGCGGGTAGTATCAGTACAGCGGGGATATGACCCTGCCGATTTTTCATTGCTCTGTTTTGGTGGTGCAGGCGGGCTGCATGCCTGCGCGCTAGCTGAAAAACTATCGATGTCTAAAGTGATTATACCTGTGGCCAGCGGTGCATTTTCAGCACTGGGTATGCTGCTTGGCAAACAGCAGAGTGAATTCTCCCGCAGCAGACGTTTCGCTTTGGCGGATAGCAATACGGCAACTGAGATGCAGCAGCTGTTTTTGCAGATGCAGGTAGAAGCAGTAGCTCAGATGCAAGGTCTGGATCTTGCTTTTGAACGGCATGTGGATATGCGTTATCTTGGTCAGGGTTTTCATCTGACTATGGCTTGCCCTGATGATGATTTGGCACAATTGAAACAGCGTTTTGAACAGGCGCATCTGCAAGCTTATGGGCATCACCTGAATCGTGATGTAGAGATTATGACTGTTCGTTTGAGTGCTTTTGTGGATCTTCCCATACCACAGTTGCCTGAGATGATTGCATCTAATGAACCGGCTCAGCCAACATCATATTCCGAAGTGCATGGTGAAGGCCGTGTAGCACATATGCTACGCGCAGATCTGAAACCGGGGCCATGTTATGAAGGCCCGATGTTGGTATTGGAAGATATTGCCACCCTGTGGTTAGCCAGGGGCTGGCAGATGCAGGTATCCAAACATGGCCATCTGTTGCTGGAAAAAATAACTGAGGCTCAGCATGTTATGGAGTCGATCGATGTCTAACGATGCAGTAACAATCAGTCTGTTTGCGCATCGATTATCGGCCCTGTGTGAAGAGATGGGAGCGGTTTTAAAACGCAGCGCGATTTCTCCGAATATTCGTGATCGCGAAGATTTTTCATGCGCCTTGTTTGATCGAGAAGGTCAGCTCATATCGCAAGCTGCACATATTCCGGTGCATTTGGGATCGATGGCGTTTGCGATGGCTGATGTGGTGGGCGCATTTGATTGGCAGCCCGGAGATGTCGTGGTGTTCAATGATCCTGCTTTGGGCGGTACACACCTGCCGGATATCACGGTGGTGGTTCCGGTGTTTTTGGATACAGATCGTGGCTCTGTACTGTTTGCATTTTCGGCTACACGCGCACATCACGCTGATATTGGTGGCAAATCACCCGGTTCGATGGGGGTGGAGACGTGCTTAGCGGATGAGGGTCTGATTATCTCTCCCTGTTACTGGTTTGAAGCAGGCCGTGAACATGCGGCACTGGTGCGTCAGTTTCGTGAGTATGTCAGAGCACCGGAAGAACGTCTGGGTGATCTGTCGGCACAAAAAGCTGCTTGTATTGTTGGTGCCCGCCGTTTGGCTGAATTTCCCGTGGCTGGCCTGAATGAAAAAATAGACGCTTTGATGGCTATCTCCGAGGCATATGGGTGCAGTGCTATCCATGCTATTCCCGATGGCGAATATCAGTTTGAAGATGCGCTGGAAGATGATGGGTGTGCTTCGGGGCCTTTGGCGATTCGGGTTTCTATCACTATATCAGGGGATTCGGCCATTGTTGATTTCACCGGTAGTGCCGCCAAAACCCTTGGTCCTGTGAATTGTCCCATGGCTGTGACTGCCGCCAGTGTATTGTATGTCTTTCGTTGTCTGATGCCGGCCCATACGCCGCAGACATCTGCTATATTTCATCCGATTAGCATTGTGGTGCCAGAGGGCTGTTTGCTGCATGCAAAAGATGGTGCTGCCGTGGCCGCCGGTAATGTGGAAACCAGTCAGCGCATTGTGGATGTGGTGCTGGGCGCATTGGCACAAGCGATTCCCGAACGTATTCCTGCCGCAGCCCAAGGTACGATGAATAATGTCATTTTTGGCGGTCAGTATGATGGATGTGAGAAAACTGACGGTGATGATTGGCTCTATTATGAAACGTTGGCAGGCGGCATGGGGGCGCATAGCGCTGGAAATGGTCTCTCAGCGGTACAATGCCATATGACCAATACCAAGAATTCATCTATTGAAGTATTAGAGATGCATTATCCACTGCAGGTCTCTGAATATGCTGTGCGGCCGGTTTCTGGTGGTGATGGGCTGTTTGCTGGCGGTAATGGTATGATTCGTGAATGGGTTGTGCGCTCTGATTGTTCGGTTTCACTCTTGACTGAAAGGCGTACAAGCTCGCCATACGGGTTGTCTGGTGGTGCCTCAGGCGCTGCTGGGCGCAATCGTTTATGCCGGCAAGGGGAGTGGCAAGAGTTGGCTGCAAAAGGCTCCTGGCAACTCAAGGCAGGTGATACGCTCCGCATTGAAACACCCGGTGGCGGAGGATTCGGTGTGGAGAGGAGAGGAAAAAATGATTAAGAAGCATTTACCGCAGAGTACGCAAAGTTACGCAGAGTAAAGCTATATTAGAAATGAGTGTGAATTCACTACAGTAGTCGTTAGATGAGATGATAAAACTATGTTTATAAATATTCAGTTCACGCCCTGATTTGCTCGATTTCAGCGTCAGGCATCTTGTTTACAATAAAAATCCGCATGTTTTCTCTGCTATCGGTAAGATCAGGAGCAAGCTGAACAGTCAGATGTTTTTTTATAGTGACGCTGAATAGTTAACTCTGTTTTTAATTATGTATGTTTTGGTTTTACTCTGCGTAACTTTGCCTACTCTGCGGTGAAAAGGTTTAATGATTTTCAAGGTGAAATATGATTATTTTAGGAATTGAAACATCGTGTGATGAAACAGCCGTTGCTATCTATGATGGTGATAGCGTCACTGGAAAAGGCACGATTCTGGCTGAGCAGATTGCTTCTCAGATTGAAACGCATGCTAAATTTGGCGGCGTGGTGCCAGAGGTTGCATCACGTGAACATCTCGTAGCTCTGCCATCAATGGTGGATAGCGTCTTGCAAGAGACATCGTTGAGCTGGTCGAATATTGATCATATCGCAGTTACCTCTGGTCCCGGTCTGATGGGGGCACTGCTGGTTGGTACATCGTATGCACGCGCTGCCGGCATGGTAAATAGTGTGCCTGTATTACCTGTTCATCATATGGAAGGGCATCTGCTGGCTCCCGGCCTCTCTGGCGATCTGCCTGCTTTTCCGTTTATCACGCTATTGGTTTCTGGTGGCCATACCCTGTTGGTGCATGTGAAGGGCATTGGGCAATATGAGGTGATCGGTCAGACGTTGGATGATGCTGCCGGTGAATGTTTTGATAAATCAGCCAGATTGCTTGGTCTGCCTTATCCCGGAGGCCCGGAAATCGCTGTGCTGGCAGAGGGTGGTGATGGCAAACGTTTTAAATTACCACGGCCTATGCTTAATCGTGATAATTTGAATTTCAGCTTTTCGGGACTGAAGACTGCCGTG
>JAJFLF010000156.1 GCA_021772845.1 Mariprofundus sp. | reverse complement strand
CTCTATTTCATATTTATCTGCCACTCTCGGCAGCCCACGAAGAGCCCCCTGAGCAACAAGCGTTCGATATCCCAGTCATGCAAGCCAATGGTGAAAAAGTACTCGTCGTGGATGATGAACCCAACCTTAGCCTGGCGACTGCAGAAGCCCTCAAAGATATCGGTTTTGTTGTCATGACTGCAGCCAATGGTCAGCTGGCAGTCGAAATATGTGACAGCATGAAGCCCGATCTGGTTATTCTAGACGTCGTCATGCCTGTGATGAACGGCCCTGAAGCAGCACGCATCATCAAACAACGTTACCCGGATATCTCCATGATCTTCGCTTCTGGCTACGATCGCGGTCAACTCGATAGTGAAACAAAAGGGCTGGAATCTATTCCACTGCTGAGCAAACCATTCAGCATTCTGACACTGTATCAGACCATTACTCAGCAACTGGAAAACCGATAAACAATATTACGTGCAAAAAAAAAGGGGTGAACAGACCATGCCTGTTCACCCCTCCTAAACGCTATTAAAGCAATATTATTTTAACTTCAATGGCTCCAACTTCCAGATATCGCGATTGTAGTCTTCCATCGTTCTATCGGTGGAGAATTTACCGCTATAAGCTGTATTGAAGATACTCATGCGCAACCAGTTGTCTTTATCCTGATACGCTTCAGATGCACGCTGCTGAGCATCAATATAGGTACGGAAATCAGCGGCAACCAACCATGGATCATCATTGCCACGAATGGCATGCGTGATTGAAGAGAACAGGCCAGGCTCAAACTGACTGAAGTGACCACATTCCAACAGCTCCATTACGCGTCTGAAATCTTCATCAGCAGCAATAATACCATTTGGATCATAATGCCCACGCGTAGCTTCTACTTCTTCAGCCGTCAGACCAAACAGGAAGAAATTCTCTTCACCAACCTCTTCACGAATTTCAATATTAGCGCCATCCAGCGTACCAATCGTCATTGCACCATTCATCATGAATTTCATGTTACCGGTACCAGATGCTTCTTTACCCGCCGTTGAAATCTGTTCAGACAGATCCGTTGCCGGAGCAATCACTTCCATGGCAGATACACGGTAGTTCGGGAAGAATACTACTTTGAGCTTATCACCCACCTCAGGATCATTATTGACCACTTCAGCCACATTATTCACCAGTTTGATGATCTGCTTGGCCATGTAATAACCCGGAGCAGCTTTACCACCGATCAACACACAACGATTGGTCCAGTTGGCTGTATCACCACGTTTGATACGGTCATACAGATGAATCACATGCAGCACATTCAGCAACTGACGTTTGTATTCATGAATACGCTTCACCTGTACATCAAACATCGCATCAGGACTGAAACGAACACCGCATACTTCTTCAACGATGTCTGACAGATGTTCTTTGTTCTGACGCTTACTAGCTGCCCATTTCTTACGGAAAGCGGCCTTATCCGCATACGGAGCCAACTGACGCAAATCACTCAATTTCGTAATCCAGCTATCACCAATAGTATCATTGATCAGAGCAGTCATTGATTTGTTGCACATCGCCATCCAGCGGCGCTGAGTTACACCATTGGTTTTGTTATTGAATTTTTCAGGCCACATAGCATAAAAATCTGCAAACAGACCTTCCACCAACAGATCAGAATGAAGCTGAGCCACACCGTTGACCGAGAAACAGCCCGCAATAGCGAGATAAGCCATACGCACCTGCTGTACATCACCCTCTTCGATGATCGACATACGACGCTGACGCTCTACATCACCTGGCCAGTGTTCAGCTACTTTTGTTAAGAAACGTGCATTGATTTCATAAATAATATCCAGCACACGCGGCAACAAACGACCGAACAGATAGACAGGCCAACGTTCCAGCGCTTCTGGTAGTAAGGTGTGATTGGTATAAGCCATGGTGTTACTGGTGATTTCCCAGGCTTCATCCCACTCTAAACGATACTCATCCATCAAAATGCGCATCAATTCAGCAACAGAAACAGTCGGATGTGTATCGTTAAGCTGGAAACAGTTCTTGGCAGCAAACTGACTAAAGTCTTCACCATTTCTTTCTACCCAGCGACGTAGTACATCTTTAATGCTGGCACTGGCCAAAAAGTACTGCTGACGCAAACGCAGCTCTTTACCATTTTCGCTGGAATCATTTGGATACAATACCATGGAGATATGTTCGGCATCATTCTTGGCCGCAACAGATTCAGGGTAACTACCTGCATTAAACTCACCCAAATCGAATTCATCAGTAGCCGATGATTTCCACAGACGAAGCGTATTCACAGTTCCATTCTGATAACCTGGAATTGGCGTATCATAAGGAACTGCCAATACGTCATTGGTACCAACCCAGCGACAACGCTGAACACCTGCATCATCACGATACTGTTCAGTGCGGCCACCAAAGTGAATACGTTGCTCATACTCAGGGCGTTCGATCTCCCAGATATTACCATTCTTAAGCCAATGATCCGGCTCTTCCAATTGAGCGCCATCCTTGATCAACTGACGGAACATGCCATATTCATAACGAATACCGTAACCGGTGACCGGCAACTGTAACGTCGCACAGCTATCCACAAAACAGGCTGCCAAACGACCCAAACCACCATTGCCAAGCCCTGCATCATGCTCTTCATCAATCATCTCTTCGAGATCAATACCGAGATCATGCATGGCCTGTTTAGCCTGCTCATCCAGACCAAGGTTCAAGATCGCATTGCCCATCGCACGACCCATCAAAAATTCCAACGACAAATAATAGGCTTTGCGGCCATCTGTCTCGCAGCTAACTTCGCGACTCTCTTTCCAGCACTCCATCAAACGATCACGTATAGAAAACGCCAGGGCCTGGTAACGATAGTGGCTTTGATTTAAGCGGTAACGGTTATCCTGTCCCAGTGTGCGCACAAAGTGGCGCTGAATACCTTTAACCATATCATAACTGGTTGCACCTACGGGTGGCACATTGGTAATATCATATTTGGGAGTAGCATTTTTTGTCGATTTTGTAGTCATTATCTCACCTTTTGAGGACACTTCAGTAGCAGGATTTTTCGGGCGCGCACACTGTCCAATGTAGGCTCCCAAGTCAATCTAAGGGAGCTATTGCCACATCTTATAAAACCATAAAAAAGGGCTGCCTATAGCAACCCTCTTTCAATTTCATCTATGAAACATCAATCAGAATAAGCGACCTGTCTTCGGCAACTCTCCCACCAATGGACGAACATAATCCAACCAGGCTTTGGTTACATCGTTGCCTGCCTCATTAATAAATTCATCTTTCATCTCAGTCGCTTCACGTGCCACGGTAGAGAGTGGCGTAACAAAACACTCACTGGCATACGGAACACTGGAGATACGACGAATTGCCACAGAACCAGGCTCAGCAGTTTCTACGGCATGATTCACGCCATGAGCACCCACCATACGCGCTTCTTCTGCATCCACAGAGGAGACAATAGAGGTAAAACTGCGCTGCAGGTAACCAAATGTATCAGCTCGCACACGTACGGTTTCACCGGCATAAGCTTCTTTCACTTTAGAAGAGAGGAAATCTCCCAACGCACCGGAACCGGAAAGTTGCAGGTTACCATGTGAATCAACCTCACCACTGGTCATGACAGGTTTACCATCTGCATCGGTAATACCCTCAGAGACAGCCACCACACAACGGCCATATTTTACGACAGCCGCTTTCACATCTGCCTGAAACTGCGCCACATCAAA
>JAJFLF010000155.1 GCA_021772845.1 Mariprofundus sp. | reverse complement strand
TTGCCAAAGCAGCACTATCATGATCTAACTGCATTAGTCAATAGTTTTCACCTCGACTGTACCAAAAATGACCCTATGCAGCTCATGAAAAACGCATCAGAAAACGTACAATGCAACGCGTTGTACTGGAAAATAGTTTCTCTGTATAAAAACTACCGGCAATACGTTTATTGGCTTCGGCCAAGGTTGGATAAGGTGCAATCATCGAGGCCATGGCACCGATTTTCAGTTTTTGACTCACTGCAAGAATCCATGGCTGAATCAATTCTCCAGCATGCAGCCCAACAAGACTGGCTCCCAGAATTAACCCTTTCGGAGTGGTAACCACTTTAATCAAACCTTCAGTGCGCCGCTCAGCCTGCGCCCTGTCATTTTCCTCAAATTGCCAGCGCAGCACACGAATCTCTTTACCCGCCTTATTGGCATCGGCCTCACTCATACCAACATGAGCTAACTCAGGGTCGGTATAGGTCACCCACGGCACTGCAGAATAATCCACTTTGGCAGGCAATTTAAACAACATATTACGAATAATAATACCGGCCTGATAAGCTGCCATATGGGTAAACTGATATGGCCCCGCCACATCACCAATAGCAAAGATGCGTCTGTTACTGCTACGTAAACGCGCATCCACTTCTACACTTTTAGCACTATACACAACACCGGCAGCTTCCAGGTTTAATCCGTTCACATTAGCACGCCGGCCTGTTGCAATCAGCAAATGAGAACCTATCGCACACTGCTCTCCTGCATCGGTTTCACATCGCGCTGAAACCTTTCCGTCTGCTGTCTTCTCTAAACGAAGGTCACGACCACCCTCATGAAATGCCATGCCCTCAGATGCTAATCGATCAATCACGACCTTCGTTAATTCCGGATCGTCTTTCATCAGCAGGCGAGCCATTTCCATCACCGTAACTTTTGCGCCCAAACGCAGATGCGCTTGCGCCATCTCCAAACCAATCGGTCCGCCACCGATCACAATCAAATGGTCAACCGCCTCTTTATTATCAAAAATATTCTCATTGGTAAAATAATCGATCTGATCCAGACCTTCAATGGGCGGCACAAATGCTGATGAGCCTGTAGCCAAAACAAAATACTTGGCTCGAATCAGAGTATCCCCAGCCCGCACTGTCTCTTCATCTTCAAAGCTTCCTGCTGCTCGAATCACGGTCACACCCAATTCTTCAAAACGTTGCTGAGAATCGTTCGGTGCAATCGCGCCAATCACGCTATGCACATGATCATGCACCTGCATCCAATTCACCTCAGGTGTTTGCGCTGCAACACCAAAGGCTGCCGCATCACGCATCGATTGGGCAGCGTGCCCTGCTGCCAACAGAGCTTTTGATGGAACACAACCGGTATTCAAGCAGTCGCCACCCATTTCAGCCTTTTCAACCAGTGCCACCTTTGCACCCATTTGAGATGCTCCAGCAGCCACACTCAAACCTCCGGAGCCTGCTCCAATCACACAAATATCAACCTTTAATAAATCATTGGATGTTTGCATCACTCGCTCTCTCCTTTCACGATAGTTCTCTTAACAAATCGTTTATAAATGACAGGAATCACCGCCAACAGAGCCAGCCCCAACAATGCAGACATCATTTCAGTTGTGAGAACCCCTGCCATCGTCACCCCCTGGCCTTGATCCAACACACTGCCAAGACCGGAACCGGCCAAAGCATAAACAAATGTAGCAGGCATGATGCCGAAAAGGGTAGCTACTACATATGTACGTAACGGCACGCCTAAAAAGGCAGGCACAAGATTAACAATAAAGAACGGAAACAGGGGCACCAGACGCAACACAAACATATAACTCAAGGCATCCTCAGCAAAACCCTTTTGCATCTTGTGAACCATATCTCCAGCTTTGGATAACAGATAATCACCCACCGATGTTTTGGCGATCAAAAAAAGGGCTGTAGCCCCCAGAGTTGCACTAATAACAGCATACATGCCACCAACAATTGCGCCAAACAGGAAACCACCAGTCACAGTCATTACCAAACCACCCGGCAATGAAAATGCAACCACAACGATGTATAGTGATATATACACCAGTGGAGCCAGTACGGCATGTTGATCCACCCTGCTTAACAAGCTTACTCTATGCTCTGCCAATGCAACAAAACTAATATACTGAGCAAGATCAAAAGCAAAAAACAGAACCAACACAATCGCCACTATGATTAATGGCATTATCCGTTTAAACATCTATTCTCCTATTCTACAATCAAGATATAATCAGGTGTGGGATTTAAAGGGCAAGAGTAAACATATTCTCCCGCCTCAAGTGCAATGGCATAATCTCGTGTTTGCCCCGTTGTAATGCCGCCTCCAGAAACAGCTGGTAGCGTTAAACGCGACAAACCCGCACCACGCAACCAAAAACCAAGCACATAAGGCACATCACGGTTTTTCACGCGAAACAGATAATAACCCGCCTTTAAGCGTAACACTTTTGCTTTAGCTAAACGCTGGTCAGCACTATTTTCATTCAAGCGCACACAATCATCTGTTGAGCGACTGCTATAATGATGGTCCAAACCATTCTCAGCCTCAATGAACTGACAATTAGTCTGGGTCAAATGAATCATTTCATTAGCCAATGTGGTATTTGCGTTGAATATGAGCAGCGATAACACAGCCAATACATAGTTTCGAATACATTTCATACCACATGGTCGCCACCACGCGCCTAGTATTACAAATCAACATCACAGCATTCACTATCATTGATATTGCATGATGAGCACAATTGATGAGATTTGGCTTTTACAAAACAGATGAACAACAGCAGGAGCTATTGTGAGCGAAGAGACACTATTGGAATTTCCTTGTCAGTTTCCGATCAAGGCAATGGGTAACAATCACGCCAATTTTGAAAACGAAGTGGTGATGATTGTTCGTGAACATGCTCCGGATCTTGGTGAAGGTGCTGTAACATCAAAACCTAGCCGTACAGGTAAATACCTTGCCGTAACTGTCACGATTACTGCCACCAGCAAAGCACAACTCGATACAATCTATCGCGCGTTGAATGCACACCCCGATGTTAAAATGATGTTGTAAACAGGCAGGATGGGGAAATGGCCTGCATTTCAAATCTGGTTTGCTCTAACGATTATTGAACAGCATAAAAAACAGATCTGCTTCGAACAATAATCTTTCATCTTGGTATGTGTTTTGCTTCTTATGTTTTCATGAGACCAACAAACAGCAACGGAGCAGATGATGAACGATGAAATTTCGATCAAACAGCTACTACAGGTAATGGTAGATAAGGATGCATCTGATCTATATCTAATGGCTGGAGCACCTCCGGGCTATCGTATTGATGGCGTTATTTTGCGCTTGGGGGATACCGCCATCAACCCGGCCATCATCGAAAAACTGGCCAATAGCCTGATGAACGAAAAACAAAAAGCTGAATTTGCCATTGAAATGGAAATGAATCTCTCTGCCGCTGTACCTGCTCTGGGGCGTTTCCGTGTAAATGTGTACCGTCAGCGTGGTTCAGTTGGCATGGTCATTCGCCAAATCACCACAGAAATCCCCTCTCTCGATGAATTAAAACTACCTGAGATCTTCAAAGACATCGCCATGAGCAAACGTGGACTTGTACTTATGGTCGGAGCGACAGGCTCCGGCAAATCCACATCACTGGCAGCTCTGGTAGATTGGCGTAACGCCAATCAGGCAGGACATATCATCACCATTGAAGACCCTGTTGAATTTATGCACACCCATAAAAAATGTTTTGTTTCCCAGCGTGAAGTCGGCTCTGACACTGCATCCTTCCGTGCCGCGCTGAAAAATACCCTCCGGCAGGCGCCCGATGTCATTCTGCTGGGTGAAATTCGAGAGAGAGAAACCATGGAGCATGCCATTGCCTTTGCCGAAACAGGGCATTTGGCGATGGCTACCCTGCATGCGAATAACGCCAATCAGGCACTCGAACGCATTATTAACTTCTTTCCCGAAGAGCAACATCAACAGGTGTATATGAACCTGGCCTTGAATCTGCGTGCCATTTTATCACAACGGCTGGTCAAAACTCTTGATGGAAAACGCGCTGCTGCTATCGAAATCATGATCAACACACCGCGTCTATCCGATCAAATCCTTAAAGGAGATGTCAGCGCCATCAAAGAAACTATGGAGGATAGCGCTCAATACGGTATGCGCACATTTGATCAAGCCCTCTTCGGGCTATGGAACGACGGCAAGATTTCAGAAGTGGAAGCGCTTAGAAATGCTGATTCAGCCAACAACCTGCGTTTAAAAATGAAAATGGCTGCTATGGATTCAGAACAGGAGACCCCTAAAATAGACAACAACGATGATAATGATGGTGGAGGACTGGAATTGTCCATTTAATGACTTCCCTCATATTCACCAGATAACCAAACTACTTTCCCCCACCGATACAGCCGTCTAGACTCATCCACTATGCCATTCCTCAAAAAAATGCTTGCTTACAATCACTCATGGGCGACCGAAGTCTCATTAGAAACACCTGACTTCTTCAAAAACATCTCACAGGCCCAGAACCCGGAAACCCTCTGGATTGGCTGCTCAGATGCCCGTGTCGGACCAGACAAGCTTGCCGGCTTGCCGATGGGTTCGTTATTTGTGCATCGTAATGTTGCCAATATATTTGCCACCAATGATCTCAACTCTTTGGCAGTACTTGAATATGCCATTGATGAACTCAAAGTGCCCAATATCATTGTCTGCGGTCATTATGGCTGTGGTGGTATTCACGCAGCACTCGAACACAGCGGTATACAGCCGGTAGACCTATGGCTGGACCAGGTACGCTTTGTATACAACCGGCATGCTGCAGAACTAAAAAAACTACCCCATAAAGAGCGGGCCGACCGATTAGCTGAACTTAATGTTGAAGCACAGGTTCACAATATTTGCCGCAACACCATCGTACGAGAAGCGTGGAAGCGTGGACAACAGGTAAGTGTGATCGGAATAATCTTCGATATTCACGACGGTCATCTGAAACAGCTGGGGATTGAATTCCGCAGCCAGAAAGAGTGGGAAGCCTGCTATGGAGAAGCTTTTTCAGACTGATTAAAATCATGTCAGACGCATCAAGATGACGTGCTAATAAATCACACCGCTAAATTGTAGATCCCGTTATTTCAATCGCACGTCCACTTGGATCATGCTCCATACAGCTTATTTCAACATGAATAGCTGCGTCAGAAAGCAATGCATTTGCCCGCTCTGCCCATTCAATCAAACAGATCCATGGCGGCTGAAAATAATCACGTACTCCGAGCATCTCAATCTCATCTGCATCTGTGAGCCGATACCAATCCATATGAGCAAGCTTGCAGCCAGCGCCATCATACTCCTGAATAATAGAAAACGTAGGACTGGGAAGCGCCTCATCCTGAACACCAAGAGCCCTCATCAATGCCCGACAGAAGAGACTTTTGCCAGCCCCTAACTCACCCGAGAAAGCGACCACATCACCAGCGTTGAGCGATGCAGCAAAGCCTTTGGCAATCTCAATTGTTTCTGTTTCGTTATGGGATATATAGTTCAATCTGTTTTCAATAATACTCAATGCGCGACCAGCGCTTTAATGACATCATGTTTACAAATCATACCAACCACTGTGTCGCCCACCTCATCCAGCACAGGCAGATGATAAATACGTTGATCACTCATAATACTCGAGACTTCATTCAAATCGACATTATCTTTCACAGACACCACATCTGTTTGTACCAAATCACCCACTGTCATGGCCTGCATCTGGGTAAGTTCTTCCTCAAATTTCGCTGCACCCATTGGAATCACCATATCAAACAGCGCAATCGCAGTCGGCAGATGCAGATTACGCTGCTGATCAATCAAATCACTTTCCGTGATCACGCCCAATAGACGCAGATCATCATCCACAACCAACATGCCAGTGACCTCTTCATTCGCAAACCGTTTGGCAACCTCTTCCACCGACAGATCCATATGGCAATGAGGCGGAGAGGTATTCATAATATCACGCGCAAAAATCTTGGAATATGCCATAACAATCCTCCTGAGAATCATAGCGATGCAAAACTACAGCACCGACTATCATCTATTATACAACAAAATCTAGATACGTAAATCCATGATCATCAATTCAGCCATGTAATGACAATCAATTGAAGCTCTGTTGCTGACTATTTCTCCGCTATAAACAAAAAATGCTACTTACATCTGTAAGTAGCATTTTAAGAAAGCCCTCAAAACGGCAAGCTACTACCCCTTACGCTTTATGGTAGATCTCTGAACCTGTACGCATAAACTCATCTGACTGCTCGGCCATGCCCGCATCAATCGCTTCACGTGTTTCCAAGCCATGCTCTTTGGCATACCTACGTACATCATGGGTAATTTTCATTGAACAGAATTTTGGACCACACATAGAGCAGAAATGTGCCACTTTAGCAGAGTCCTTCGGCAGCGTTTCATCATGATATTATCGTGCCGTATCTTGATCGAGTGACAGATTAAACTGATCATCCCAGCGGAATTCAAAACGTGCTTTGGACAATGCATCATCACGCAGCTGTGAACCAGGGTGCCCTTTGGCCAAATCAGCGGCATGCGCAGAAATTTTATAGGTAATCACACCCGTTTTCACATCATCGCGATTTGGCAGACCAAGATGCTCCTTGGGCGTTACATAACATAACATAGCACAGCCATACCAACCAATCTGGGCGGCACCGATACCGGATGTAATGTGATCATAACCCGGAGCAATATCCGTTGTCAGCGGACCGAGTGTATAAAATGGCGCTTCATCACAACAATCAAGCTGCAGATCCATATTCTCTTTGATCATCTGCATTGGCACATGACCAGGGCCTTCAATCATCGTTTGCACATCATGTTTCCATGCAATTTTGGTCAACTCACCCAGTGTTCTCAATTCACCCAGCTGCGCGTCATCATTTGCATCGGCAATCGAGCCCGGACGTAAACCATCACCAAGTGAGAAGGAGACATCATAGGCTTTCATGATTTCACAAATCTCTTCAAAATGGGTGTATAGGAAGTTCTCCTGATGATGCGAAAGGCACCATTTCGCCATAATCGAACCACCACGCGATACAATACCCGCCAGACGCGTCGCAGTCATAGGCACATAGCGTAATAACACACCCGCATGAATGGTGAAATAATCCACACCCTGCTCAGCCTGCTCAATCAACGTATCACGGAACACTTCCCATGTCAGATCTTCAGCAACACCATTCACTTTTTCCAGGGCCTGATAGATAGGCACTGTACCAATAGGTACAGCAGCATTACGAATAATCCATTCACGTGTTTCATGGATATTCTTACCCGTCGAGAGATCCATAATGGTATCCGAGCCCCAGCGGGTCGCCCATGTCATCTTATCCACCTCTTCTTCGATCGATGAAGAGAGCGCTGAATTACCAATATTACCATTGATCTTCACTAAAAAGTTTCGCCCAATAATCATTGGCTCAAGTTCGGGATGATTGATATTGGCAGGAATAATCGCGCGTCCACGTGCGACTTCATCACGTACAAATTCCGGTGTAATCACACGCGGGATACTGGCGCCGAATGACTGACCCGGATGCTGCTTGGTTATTTCACGCAAGTGCTCACGTTTCTGATTCTCACGGATCGCCACATATTCCATTTCAGGTGTAATAATACCCTGACGCGCATAGTGCATCTGAGACACATTCTTACCAGGTTGAGCTTTACGGGGCTGTTTCACATGTTCAAAGCGCAAATGATCCAGACTTTCATCATCACGACGCTCGTTACCATATTTGGATGAGAGACCAGTTAACGGGGCCGTATCCTGGCGCTCTTCAATCCAGGCAGCACGCACATCAGGCAAACCTTTCTGCAAGTCGAGATCAATATTCGGATCGGTATAGGGCCCAGACGTATCATAAACCAAAACAGGAGGGTTTTCTTCAATGCCATCATTCATCTGGGTCGGAGATAGTGTAATCTCACGCATCGGCACCTGAATATCGGGACGGGACCCCTCAACATACACCTTGCGTGAGTTCGGTAATGACTGCTGCGCATTGTAGCTGTGTTGTTCTATATTCGGGTTGTTAGCATGTATCGGCATTGTTCCTCCAGAGAAAGTGCTCCTAAGAGCGGGCGGCAACTATAACCAAGTCATACTGTAGGGCATAGCATCGCTATTACCCCTTATAAAGTTATGCTTAACGAGAAGAATCTTCCGGATCAATCGAAGGTCGTTCTGCCCTATGACCCGGCTTGGCCAAAAGCTCAACATATATAGCCTCAAACTGCTGACTTTCTGCTTCATTAATGGACTTTCCAATCTCAGCGACATCAATCACTTCGGCAAGTTCAGCACTCGCTCCGACTTTGCAATCAAAGTCCCAATAGTCCACGCCTTCAGGCAATTCTTTTTTACGTTCTCTTTTAAGGTATTTTTTAACATCGCACCTTACAGAATCGACAAGTCTGGCGAATTTTTTCTTAGGGTGACTTAATTGAAACGTTTTTTTCATAACATCCTCACTGAGATATTGAGTAAGACATGCCAAAATAGAACGCAGTTATCATTCACGCTGCTCAATATTTCGCGGAGTATGACCTGAGCTCATCAATGTAGCGAACAGAAACATCAACAAAGCATACAGAGCGCCTTCCAACAGAACGCTGTTTTCATCTAAAGATAACCTGATCAGATATTAAACAGTGTCACTACCGCACAGTTATCTCACCAACACAACACTGCACATGCAAGAATGGCATTATATGTGCTTACATTAAACAATATGATCACTCACCTTTCAGTCACTGTCTCCTCTGGAACACATTGTGTTGTTAACAAGATGTGTGACCTTAGTACCGCACCAGTAAGGAGCTACAGACAATGAAAACGTCAGAGCACATATTCACACTGTGTGTAGAACAACAACCGCTTCAAATCATCATATATCACAAAGTGTTACGGCTGGCGCTGGCATTTGGTTCATCTGATGAACATGCTGAAGAGATCGCAGAATCCGCATCCCAGCATCTACAGAACAGGCAGAACGCCTCATTGCTCTGTGCAATAGAAAATGAAAAAGAGCAGATCTCACTTATCATTAGCGATCAACACGAAGAAATATGGCAAGAGTTTTGCAAACTACCCTCTTATCCAGATTGCACTACAATCAAAGAACAGCAGCTTCTACTCACAGGCCTCTCTATACCAGGCCTTTTGCAACAGATGCAGCAGAGGCAGAATGAATTGCAGCAGCAACGTAATGATTTAAGGCAAGAAACAGAACGCCTTACGGCAAAAATACTTCACACCAACATGGCTATGGAACATCAGGCCATGCATGATAAACTTACCAGTTTACCGAACAGGCCTCTATTGATTGAGCGTGCAACGCATGCCTTACAGATTGCTAAACGACAGCATTTTAACTGCTGTCTGTTGGTCATGGATCTCAATGACTTCAAAGACATTAACGATGCCCTTGGCCATCAGATTGGTGATTTAATGTTGCAGGAAGTGGCAAGCCGTTTCAAACATTGCCTGCGCAACTCAGACACGCTGGCAAGACTTGGAGGAGATGAGTTTGCCGCACTGTTACTCAACACCAATGCGGAACAAGCCCAAGTTGTTGCAAAAAAATTACATAAAGCGCTGCTGCAACCTTTTGAACTGGGAGGAAACACCCTCTCTGTTGGTATTAGCATCGGCATTACCGAGTTCCCGGAGCATGGTGAGGATGTGCTTAGCCTGTTACGTAGAGCCGATGTGGCAATGTACCATGCCAAACACAAGAAACTGAGTTATTCAATATATAACCCTCTGCTGGATGAGCACAGCATAGAACGACTCGCTCTACTTAACGATCTTAATCATGCTATTAAAGAGGGAGGACTCGAGCTCTACTATCAGCCCCAGGTGCTAACGGCAGGTGATGGTTTGCCTTCACTGGAAGCATTGATACGCTGGACACACCCCCAAAAGGGACTGGTATTTCCTGATCGGTTTATTCCAATGGCTGAAGACTCAGGCCTGATCACACCGATGACATGGTGGGTAATGGAAACTGCAGTAGCCCAATGTGCAGCATGGCACAAAGCTGGTTTACCCGTCAATGTATCCATTAATTTTTCAGCCCACTGTCTGCAAGAAACCGATGTGGCTGAACGCGTTGAAGAATGTATCAAGAGGCATGCCCTGCCCGACAACGCTCTGGTTCTGGAAATCACTGAAAGTATGATCATGGAAGATCCACATCAAGCTTCAACTGTGCTGCTGAAAATTGACGCTATGAAAGTGGATGTTGCCATTGATGATTTTGGCACAGGACACTCATCCTTGGCTTATTTGAAACACCTGCTGGTAGATGAACTGAAAATTGACCGCTCATTTGTCATGGGCATGCATGAACACGATAATGATGAAATCATCGTACGCACAGCAATCAACATGGCCCACAGCATGGGTTTACGCGTTGTCGGCGAAGGTGTGGAAGATCGTAAAAGCTGGGATGCACTAACCGCCATGGGCTGTGAACGCATTCAAGGATATTTTATCAGCAGACCTCTGCCTGTTGATCAGATCACGCGCTGGCTGGAAGCGTTCTCACAAGACGGTTTAAAATTGGATGACATATGAGCGATAGTTCAGAACAATCAGCATTGAATTGGAAAATTATTCAACGCGCTGCATGGCTATTCTTCCCCGCCATTATTCTGGCCCATACCACCCTTTATGGTATTTACCACATGGACAGAGAGCGATCCATCGAAAACATGACGCATACAGAAAAAATCGTCGTTCACCAACAAGCACAGCATTTTACACGCGTTTTCAGTGATATTATCTCTGACCTGCTGGTATTAATCGGTCACTCTGACTTTACGGAAATGCTCAATGACCCCGATCAAGATTTAGAGAGGCATCTCTACAATATATCTCAGGAATTTCTTGCTTTTATTGATCATAAAGGTGTTTACGATCAACTCCGCTACATCAATATGGACGGGCTAGAAATCATTCGCGTCAATATGAATAACGGGGCACCTACGATCTCCCCGCAAGACAAATTGCAAAACAAACAAGAGCGTTACTATTTCAAAGAGACCGTCTCTCTGGACAATAATGAACTATTCATCTCACCATTTGACCTGAATATAGAAGATGGAATCATTGAACAGCCATACAAACCAATGTTGCGCATCTCCATTCCCATTGTTGATAAATACAATGTAAGCCACGGTATCGTCATACTTAACTTCCTTGGTCAATATCTCATTGATGAGCTGGCAACGATCGGCATTAACTTTTCTGGTCATATGCTATTGTTAAACATGGATGGTTATTGGCTGAAAGGCATGGATCCA
>JAJFLF010000154.1 GCA_021772845.1 Mariprofundus sp. | reverse complement strand
GTCGGGATCGGTCACATCAACCAGGGCTACTGAAAGGCGTTTGTTGCGTACTGCTGAACTCAGGTGCAGCTCTTTAATGCCTTGTTCCAGCATATGTTGTAGCTGGGGGCTGTTATGTTGGCGAATGGAGTCAGTCGCATACTCTGCAGAAATGGCATACCCGGGCCATGCAATGATCATGCTGCACAGCAGTGAAAAAAGTATTTTTGATGCCATTTCTATCTCCTTATTTGATTTAAGCCGCGTCAACGTAGCTGTTAAGCTATTTATTGCAACTCTTGGGCCACAAGCATAGTCCGCTGTTTGCCGCACAGATCGTTCTCTATGACGTGAATGCTATGAATGAGAAGAAATGGAAAAGTGACGTGGCTTACGTTTATACACACTTACTACCTGGGTATATATTGCTGAATTATATGGATTTTTTTATTTGCTCGGCATCAATGCTTACCATCATAATGACGGGCCATTGTTATGCTTTCTCCGTGACGATACGGATATCATGCCCGCCAAAGTCTTAATGGCCGGGTAAAGCTAGCATTGTTATCGGCAACTATTGCCTGTTTCAGATGATGGTTCATAGGACACTACATCCAAAATACTTTGGATGGATCTAAGGCAATGATATCGGCAAGCTCTTTATTCGGGATATAAAGAAGGTAAAGCCTTGTTGCTCGATGTTGATGCATCAGTCTGAGTTGTGAAACTGGCCTGTTCAAAAGCCGTTTGCAGCAGTGTCGCCTGCCATGTCTGTTCCGGTTTGTTGTCCTGTCTGTCATAGAGATGAGACTCGAGTGCTTCTACCTCTCCCTTAAGCTCCGCATCACAATGTTTAGCCAGGGATGCGAGGCTGTTGGTGCTTTCATTGGGCCATTGTGCTTTGGCAAAACTCAATAGTGCTTGCTCACACGCTTTAGCATGATGCTGTTGGCAGGCAGCTGAGACTGCTTTTCTGAGTTTGCCTGTGTCAGCAGTTATATCGCTGTCGTGGGATTGTTGGGCAGGTCCAGCAGTCGCTTTGCGGTAAAACCAGACCAGGGTTAATAACCAACCCAACGTGGAGAGCAGTGCGATCCATTTCCACCATATGCCTGCCAGTTGATCAGGTTTATTATTTGCGACAACTACTGCTGCAGGGCTATCTGGGGTCTGTGGTGTGTGTGTGGGCTGAACCGAATCGACAGGGGCTGGTAGTACCTTGAATGTACGCGCTGGCAGGCTGACTTTCTGCATGCTTTGCGTTTCACTGTTCCACCAATCAATATCGATGGGGGGCAGAATAAATGTACCCGGACGGGTGGCCAAAATCGCCAGCTTCTCCTGGCGCAGGCTAGTGACACCATCAAATGCATTATTATCGGTAAGCACGGGTTTATCAGCATAGGCTTTTAGATGATCGGGTAGCAGGCCGCTTAATTCGGGCAGCTGGCTGGAAGTTAGGCCAACTGCAGTAAGCGTTAATGTGCGCGTGATGGAATCACCAACCTTGAATTCATCTTCTGGCCAGTTCTCTATGAGTTGTAGATGTTTGGCCGGTAGCCACAGATTAGATTTCCAATTTGCGGGCATACTTTTGACATCCAATTCCAGCGCATTGGAACGAACACGTATGGGACGGGTGGTTTGAAATGGCGAACCATAGCTGCGGCCTGCCATCACGCTGGCATCAAGTTGCACGGGATCGAGCTTGAGTGAACCATGCTGTTGCGGAAACAGAGCATAACGACGTTCAGTAACATTCCAGTTTTTACCATTACGGTTTTGTTGATAGGACTTGTCTTCACCAAGCCGCACAATCACAGCATGATCAGATTTGGGTTCACTCAACTGGGCCTGATTGAGTGCTACAGCCTGATAAATAAGCAGGGTGATCACGGCCTGCTGCTGCACATGCACGCTCTCAGGCTCGATCTTCATATCAATCCATAACTCACCTTGCGGGACAGCATTGGATGATTGTGGGGCAGCAGCCTGGCTGACCTGAATAGTGATTGCTGCTGTTTTTTTATTGCCTGCAGTTAATGCGGGAATGATTAATGTGCCTGCATGGCGCGGACGCAGCATGATAAACCATGTCGATTTGCTGTTCATGGAGCCATTAATAAGGCTGTACGAGCTACTCTTGTTTTTCGACAGGATCTCAAACTCTTTTTGCAATGGTGTGAGCTCAGGTTCGCCGCTGTCATCACCGCTGACTTCTAGGCTTAAGTTCACGGTTTCATCGACAGTGATATTGTAGCGATCAACTTGCGCAGTCACCGCTGCTGAAACTTCGCCGCTCAAAAATAGCGCTGTGCAGATCACAAAAGCATATAACCATTTCGATGAATCTGTTTTTCTTACCATGCCTGATTACTCCCTGATTGCCCCTGTGCTCCCCGTTGGTTTTGATACTGATATTGGAACTTGCGTCGCAAGAGACCACCCGGATCATCAGGAATGCGTCGCAATAGCTGTTGCTGCTCGTGCAGCTCTTCTAAGGCCTGTTGATCGGACTCACTTAGTTGTTTCTGCTGCTTGTTTTGTTGCTGTTCTTCTTCACTTTTTTGATCTTCGGAAGATTGCGCGGCGGCCTGTTTATCTTCTTCCTGGGCTTTTTCTTCAGCTTCTTTTGCAGCTTGAGCTTGTCGAGCTTTTTCCTCTCCAGACTGCTCTTCATCAGACTTCGAGCTGTCGGAATCCTGAGAAAATTTTTCGTCGGAATCTGATTCTGATGATTGCGACTGCTCCCCGGGTTTGTCTGACGACTCTTCGGATGACTGATCCGATGATTGATCGGAGGATTGTTCATCGCCCTGTTGTTGGTCCTGTTTCTGATCCTCCGACTTGTCACCTTTATCGCCGGATTGTTTCTCTTTGTCGGACTGCTGCTGTTTGAGCAGTTTTTCAACCAGATCACGGTTGAATTGTGCATCCTGATGTGAGCTCTCCTGTTTTAAAGCTGCATCATAAGCATCTAATGCAGCTTGAAGATCACCGCCTTTGGCTAATGCGTTGCCCCTGTTATAGAGCGCGTTCGTGTTGCTGAGCTCATCCAGCGTATCGGCCGCCTCTTTGAATGCACCGGCACGATAATGTGCTGCGGCTTTCCATTGCGGGTCTTTAAACTGCTCGGCGGCATCTTTATTATTCTCTTGTCTCATCAGGCTCTCTGCCTGCTGATCGGGTGTCTGCCACAGATCATCCCACGCATTAGCATGTGACGGTGTTGGCATCACCAACGGGCTAAGTAGAGGCACTAAAAAGAATACGAATAGTGCACCGCGTCGAAAAGCCAACAGGCAGAGGGGTAAAACCAGCAGCAATAACCATGGGCCTTCTTCATGCCATTGATCCGTTTTAAGGATGTTTGTTTTGTTGGAACTCTCTTGGCTGGATTGATCTGTCTGCTCAGAAAAGCGGGGTGGAATCAGCCCGGGCAGGCGTCGTACATCGCTATCATCAAGGCGAATATGCTGAAAAAGGCCATCACCGGCTGCAGCAAGTGCAGATAAGCGATCATCATCCAGACGAGTCAGAATAATGTTGCCGGCGCTATCTTTCATGAAACCACCAGCACTGCCATTGGCAGCTTTACGGGCGGGGATCGGAGCACCGTCAGCCGTGCCTACCGCGAGCACACTGAGGATATGACCTGCGGCTGAGAGTGCTTTGGCTTCTTTGATCGCGGCCTTATCAATACCATCGCATAACAGGACCACTGAACCAGAGCGAATCGCACCCCGCTTGAACATCTCAGTGGCTTGTTTTAAACCCTCTGATGCGATGCTGCCCTGTGCCGGCATCATGCTGGTATCGAGTGAAGAGAGCAGTGAAAGAATAGCCCGGTTATCCGTGGTTAATGGCACCACATCAAAAGCCGATCCTGCAAATACAATCAGTCCGGTTTGTCCTTCGGTTCGGGCAGCAAGAATATCCTGCACCTTCTGTTTGGCGCGAATTAATCGGCTGGGTTTCAGATCTTGCGCATCCATGGAGCGGGAGAGGTCGAGCACAATCACCATCGCCGACTGGGCTTGGAATATCGGTTGCGGTAGTTGTTTCCAGGCCGGTCCTGCTAATGCCACGATGGCAACACATCCGGCTAATATAAGAGCGCTTAACCATAGTTTTGATCTGTTGGCCCGCTCAGTTGCATCGCCGACCAGATAACTGAGCAGGGCTGGGTCACACAGAGCTGACCAACCGTTTCGTTGTTGATGGTTTTTCCATAAAAGATAAGAGAGCAGCAACCAGGCTGGCAGGAGCATGAACCACCATGGACGCAGGAAATGGAATAGATCAATGGCGTTCATCATTTCCATACTCTGCTCCCGTGTGGAGACAGATACCTTTTCCAGGGCAGGGTGGATGCCAATAGAAGCATGGCCAGTAGCAGTGATGCTGTCAGTGGCCACATGAATAGCGCATGCAGGGGACGGAACATATCGTGATCTCGCTCTACCGGTTCCAGCTGATCAATCATCTCATAAATACCATTCAATTCGCGGGTGTCTCGGGCACGGAAATAACGTCCGCCAGTCTGTTCAGCAATCTCAGTTAACCCCTTCTCATCCAACTCGGCAGATGGATTGACCTGTCGGGAACCGAAGAATGAGTCGACCGTCATCTTATCCGCACCAATGCCGATAGTGTAGATCTTCAGGCCAGCCTTAACCGCCAGATCGGCACCCTGTTGCGGGGTAATGTCTCCGGCTGTATTAACCCCATCGGTGAGTAAAATAAGAACACGCTCAAGCTGTGCTGTCTGTTTGTCGGCCTGTTCCGAGAGAGCCAGTTCATTGTCTGTTGATGGTTTGACTGTGGGTGCAGCACTCTGTTGCAGACGTTTGACTGTTAAACCGATCGTATCACCAATCGCAGTCGATTTACCGGCCAGCCCTATGACGGATTCATTCAACAGGATGCGTACTGTTTGGCGATCAAAGGTGAGAGGTGTCTGCACATAAGCTTTGGTGCCAAACAGGATCAGACCGATGCGATCACCTTCTCGACGTTGAATAAAAGCGTCTGCGACGGCTTTGGTGGCGGTCAGGCGATCAACGTGTTGTTCATTGAACGAGAAATCTTTCACACGCATAGAGCCTGAAATATCCACAGCCAATACCAGATCACGGCCACTAATGGGCAATTCGACTGCATCACCATGCCACTCCGGTCTTGCAGCAGCCAGCAGTAGCAGTAACCAGATCAATGATAGAACGAATAGGTGCACTCTGCCGCTACCGAATCGGGATGTGTCCACCGAGGCCTCATTCCAATCGCTGGCAAAGGGGATGTGCGCAACAGCTTGTGGACGATCTACTGGCTTGGAAAAACGCCAGATAAACCATGGCATAGGCAGCAGTAGTAGTAACCATGGATAGAGCCAGGAGAGTGAGCTCATGATTGTTGCTCCAACCAGGCACGGCAAAGGGAGAGCAGATCATCCAGATCATCGGCATGAGAAAAGTCGTTACGGTACGGTGCATCAATCAAGATGCGGCCAGCCCCCTGGCTGAAATCATCGCGATCCCAACGCTCATCGAGCCAACTCAGCCATGCATCCCCTGTTAGACCCGCTACAGCACCAGGACTGTGGTTAAGCTGAACTGCAGAGCGACGTAAAAGTTGAGAGATGTCGGCGACAATTAGGCGCATATGATCATCAGACTTGTTTTCAGCTTCTGTATGGACTTGCTCAATTGCCGAGAACTCAAGCTGGGCAGCTTGCATGACCTGCTGCGTAGAGAAAACAACAGGTCTGTTTTTTTGGTTTTTTCGCCAGCGCAGATAATAGAATAGTGCAGCAATAAAAATGATAATAAGAGCGAGCAGCAACCACCATCCCGGTGCTACAGGCCACCAGCCAATAGCTTCAGGCAGGTGAATATCCCGCAGTTCAGCCAACGGATCAGCGCCACTCCCATTACCCATTGGAGCTCCTTTCATCGGCCCAGACTCGCTTGCATCACAGTGAATGGATCTTCATGGGTTGCGCATTCCAGAAAAACAAAACCAGGCAATCGAGCCAGATCTTTTAGAGAAGCACGACGGTTTAAGAAATGCGCGTGATGCTCTTTTCGCATGCTTGCATTGTTGCTGTCCACACTGCGTCGCATTTTACCGTCACTGGCCTGCAACTCTCCTACCTCTGGCATATCAGCTTCGAATGCATCGTATACCAGGACAAACACTACCGTATGATGCAGCAACAACCGTTTTAATTGCGCGATACTATTATTATCCAAACCACGCCCATCGCTGACCATCATGATCAAACTGCCTGTGCGAGCGGCATGAGAAGCACGCTGTAGCATCTTCTGCAGTGATTGCCTTTCATCGATGGCTTGGGAGCGCTGTTTCCAGTTGCCATGGTTTACCGCATTACCTAACAGGCGTAATACACCCCGGTGTCCGCGCACCGGGCGAGAAAGTTGTGCTTCAGAGGTAGCATCTCCGTCAATAATAAGACTGCCGATACGATCACCCTGTTGCATCACACTCCATGCCAATAGGCTGGCGCATTCAACAGCAATGACCGATTTCAAAGCACCACGGGTAGCAAAAAACATGGACGGTCGCAGATCCAAAAGCACCAGAGCAGGGCGCTCCCTCTCTTCGCGGAACAGTTTTGTGTGTGGTTTGCCTGTACGGGCAGTCACACGCCAGTCCATGCTGCGGATATCGTCACCCGGCTGATAGGGGCGTACTTCATCAAACTCAATACCACGGCCCTGAAATCGCGACAGATGAGCCCCGGCCATCAAGGCGCGCGGATAACCCGCCCTTAAATGCAGGGCAGTGGCTGGTCGTTGCAGATGAATCAGATACGTCAGATCCGGCTTGATGGGGTCAGGGCGTTGCAGTCTATTCTCCTTGTGTGGTGATATTCGAAGGCTTTGTTGTCCGTGTTTGGCTTAAGGTACTGCCACCCGTTTGAGCAGTTCGGCAATCACATCATCGGAGCTGATGCCAGCCGCTTCCGCTTCAAAGCTGAGCAGTACACGATGACGCAGCACATCAGGCGCAATGGCCTGAATATCTTCAGGGCTGACAAAATCACGCCCCGCCAACCATGCATGGGCACGGGCGCAGCGATCAAGCGCAATGCTGGCACGAGGGCTGGCAGCAAACTGAATCCAGCGTGCAAGATCGTCGTTATACTGCTCAGGATGACGTGTCGCCATCACCAGGTGCACAATATAATCTTCCAGTTCATCGGCCATATAGAGTTGCATGGCCTCTTTGCGGGCAGCAAACAGATCGGCTTGCGATATCTTTGTCTGGCTGGCTGGATCAGTTTCTTTGTCTTGAAGCATTTCATCGCGTGTCAGACGCAGAATTGCCTTTTCTGTTGCCGCATCTGGATAATCGATACGCACATGCATGAGGAATCGGTCGAGCTGGGCTTCGGGCAGGGGATAT
>JAJFLF010000153.1 GCA_021772845.1 Mariprofundus sp. | reverse complement strand
CCTGATCACGTACAAAGATAAGCGTTTGATTATCAGAACCGAACTCTTCAATAACCGCTTCATATTTTAGTTGTTTGGCCGATCCCTTGGCCACCATGTTTTCCGTTCCGGTATCAATCTGTAAACGCTGCATGCCTACTGCAGCCATAAAAGTCAGAACAGACAAGCTCAGCAGTAATAAGATACGGTGCCGCAAGCCGAACATAAATATCCGATTCATGGACTCTCCTCTGAACTTATCAGCGACTCTTCAGTTACAGGCTCAACAACTGAATCTTCATTTGAAAAAACAGTTTTTGATGTTTCAAACAGAGATTCGGGCACATAATCACTGGAATAGACACGCCGATCGATTTTCAAAATAGAACGATGATGGTTCAAATAGTTTTCCACCATCATCATATCTGCCCGCCACATATCGCCATTGATCTGACGAATAGCATGACGCGTCTGTTTTTTTATCAGGCGATTCTGACTATCCAAATAATCGATATGCGTAACAAAAAAATTATCCTGTCGAATAAGCAACTTTCGTACTGCATAGATACGCCGAATATCCTTCGTATCTATCGACTTAGCCTGCACCACAAAATAGCTCATATCACCATCGACGATATCAGCACTTCGATGATAGCTAAATGCGTGCATATCTTCCGGAGCAAGATCTTCCATTGAAAATTCACTGCCCAGGATCTGACTGCCTGCAACAGCACCTTCATAACCGATACTCGATGCTCCAAGTGCAGGTAGATTAAACTGACTCTTTCTCAGTCCGTTCTGTTCCCGTGTAAGCAACAAAGAGGCCCCGGCAATCGATTCCGGATAGGTGAATTTAATCAGCGCCTTGAAAGCACCGTTCGCCTCCAGCCTGGAATAACGTTGAATTCGACGCACATCCCGATGTTGTTTGGCATCCATCAATACCAGCGTCTGCTCTTCATACACATAAGGGTACAATTCATGTCGCTGCAACGATTCCAACATTATCTCTGCACCGGTTAGCTGGGCTAAACGCGTGGTTCGTTTATCCCGACTATTTTCCAAGCTTGTATCAGAGGCCAATATTAACGGACTCATCACCATGCAGCTCACTACTGCAACAGAGCTTATGGCTACGTGTACATAGCCTGAGCATTGAGTGGCTAAACAGGATTTCACAGGGACATCCTTACTTTGTTTCCACATCTGGAAGATGCATGATCACCGAAACTATTTTCTCAGATAATAAAGCCAGAATCTTGGACATCGCTGCTGCCATGCCGGCATAATCTTTTTCACTCACACGGTTTTCACCAATCATATGATCGAAATAGCTCAATGCATGTTTTCCGGCTTTTTGTCCTGATCGTTGCACATGCCATCGCACTTTCAAATGCATACGCCCATCAGCCAGAAGTTCAAATTGTCTAATATCAATGACCAGAGAGATATCTGCATGCATTGAGCCTGGAAACGGGGCGGTATGCACCGTGATAGAAGGTAATCGCTCAGCCAGGTTATCACTTAAGGTGCGGATAAGATCATCACGCAAGCGGCCACCCCACTGATGGTATTCAGAAATACGCAGATGATTATCTGCATCGCGACTGACAATGCGTGGGCGATCCAGATAACGGGGGATTTCAAGTTGTCTGATTGCTATCTGCTGGACCGCGATCTGTTGGTCCGCGATCTGCTGGCCTTCCAAGCCATGAACATCGGGCGTTTGTATTCGGGCCTGTGCAGCTGGTTTCTGTTGGGATGATTGGGCTGCAGCGTTTATATTATCAGGAGAAATCGTATTCAAGACATAATATTGGGTCATCGGACCTGCACATCCGCCCAAACAGACTAACATTAACAGATAAAGTGTACTTCTCATTATTGCTCTCCTGATTGCGGCTTACCAAATAGCACCGCATTGGGATGACGTTCAAGCAGATCAACAAATGATCGAATAGCACGCGCCATATCGGAGAGATCCTGACTTAACTGATTCACTCGATATTGTAGTGGCGAGGCAGGATCTAGAGTTTCATTGATATTGCGTAAGGTCTGTTCTGCCTGCTCCAGCGTATGCCGCCCTGTTGTCAAAACACCATCCAGATTCTCGGCTATGGGTTCCGCATGTTGATCAAATGACTCGATAAGATGCCGCAATGCTTTCATAGAGGCTTGTAAATCACCTAAAGACTGCTGTGTCTCAGAACTATTGATTAGATTATTGCCGTTATGTAACAAGTTTGCCAAATCTTCACCAATTTTATCGGTTTTCACCCTGTCTAACTTGACCAGAATACTTTGCAACGATGTCGTAATCTGATCAAAACCACCGGCAATGGATGGAATTTCTGGCAGTTCTGTGCGTTCATCAGCCAACAGACGAATAGGCGTATCCGGATGCATATCCAGTGATACATACAATTTACCGGTTAACAGACTACCCGTCTGTAACTGAGCGCGTAAACCGCGTGCCACGAGGCTTGCCAGCACTTCGGGCGATGAACTATTCGCACCAGCATTGCTTTCAACAATGCGTTCCGGCTCAATCTCTAATACAACAGGGATCCGGAAACTGACATCCGAGCGATTAAACTCCAGTTTCACATCCACAACCTTTCCGACCTGAATGCCTTTAAATTCAACCGGTGCATCCACACTCAAACCACGCACAGAACCTTCGAAAAAAACCACAAATCGAATCTTTCTCGTATAGGTTTTAGCAATAATTTCATCGTAGTTTTCATATAGCGTAAATACGAGATCCTCCGCATCTTCATCCGGACTATCTGCATATGGTCGAGAATCAAAGGCAATACCACCATAGAGCATCGATTGCAGTGAGCTGGTGCGCAGTTGCACACCATCAGCTCCCATCGTGAGATCGATACCACTGACATTCCAAAAATGACTATTGCCATGCACCAGTTCATCGTATGGCGAGCGCACAAAGGCATGTACAAATATACTGTGTTTATCGTTGGAGAGTTCATAACCGAGCACTTCTCCAGCTTGTATTCCCTGATAATAGACAGGTGAACCGACATCCAATGAACCTAACTTGTCGGATAACAGGGTCACACGCACACCATCGGCATCTGATTTCACTATCGGTGCATTATCCAGCGCTTTAAAATGATATTGTGCAGCACCATGGCCGGGGTCTATCTCAATATAAGAACCACTAACCAGGGTGCCTAAACCAGATACGCCGCGCAGACTCAATTGTGGGCGTACCACCCAAAAACGCGTATCCCGGTGTAAAAATGATTCTGCTTCCGGATTCAAACGTGCTGTCAGCACCACATTTTTAAAATCTCTCGTAAATTTTAGTTCTTCAACCACACCGATTTTCACATCTTTATATTTGATCGGTGTTTTACCTGCTTCGATACCTTCAGCCGTTTTCATACTGATGGTAATTTCAGGGCCCCGCTCTGAAATAGTTTTAACAATGAGCCACAGACCAATACATAAAGTCAAAAGAGGAATCAACCAAACAATCGAAAACCGGCTACGCATTTTCACTACAGGCTGAGCGCCACTTGTGCTATGCATGTGATTAGCCTGTTCAGTCATGTGATATTCCTACTGCGCTTACTAGCATTGTGCATCAACACCCTCTCTCTTTCCCTCATCGCCCCTGCCCGCTTGAATAGCATCCCAAATCAAACGTGGGTCGAAACTGTGCGCTGCCAAC
>JAJFLF010000152.1 GCA_021772845.1 Mariprofundus sp. | reverse complement strand
CGTCGGTATTGATATGGGCGTCGAAATATGTGGAAACAGGTATATCTCCAGCAAAATGATGATCAAAATATAGAATGCTGACACGCTGCTCTATCAACTGAATCAGAGCATCACGATTTTTATCCAATGACACATCCAATACAGTGACTTGATCACCAGCCTTTGCATCTACTCTTTTTAACAGCGCTATATCCCGTTTCACACCTGTCACGAGCACGGATTCACAAGGTTCGGCCAGTCTTAATTGGTGCAGTGCACAAATTCCATCGGCATCACCATTGAACACATCAAAGACCGCCATTACTAAACAAACACCATAGAGTTATTCATAAACAGCGCGAAGGCCAAGTAAAAATCGATCTGCACGGCTTTGCCTGGCATCTAAAAGAACATCAGGGTCTTCACCAAGCGCCTTGATCGAGGCATGGGCATATCCTTGTTTGGCATCTTCTGACATTTTAACCCAATCCGACGCATCAACAATACCATCGCCGGTCAGATCAAATTTAGCATCTACAGATAGACCTCCTGCAGCCCAAGCAACAGAAGTAACAGACAAAAAAAACACGAGGGTGCTAGCAGAGAACAATTGCTTCACAGCTAGCACCCTCGCATCCTTACTTAGTAGCGGTAGTGATTTGGCTTATACGTGCCTACAACTGGAACACCAATATAATCAGCCTGCTCTTGAGATAGCGGAGTCAGATTTACACCAACTTTTGCCATGTGCAGACGTGCAACTTCTTCATCCAACTTCTTAGGCAATGTGTATACTTCATTTACATACTCACCAGTCTGTGTGAATAGCTCAATCTGAGCCAAGGTCTGGTTAGTGAACGAGTTAGACATCACGAAGCTTGGGTGACCTGTACCACAACCCAAGTTAACCAAGCGTCCTTCTGCCAGTAATGTAATACGGTTGCCTTTCGGGAAGATTATTTGATCTACCTGTGGTTTTACATTATCCCACTCGTACTGCTTCAGACTTGCTACATCGATCTCATTATCGAAGTGCCCGATATTGCAAACAATGGACTGATCCTTCATTGCAATCATGTGGTCGTGCGTGATCACATGGTAGTTGCCGGTGGTGGTAACAAAGATATCACCCTGAGAACATGCATCATCCATGTTCACAACACGGTAACCTTCCATCGCAGCCTGCAGAGCACAGATCGGATCGATTTCAGTTACCCATACGGTTGCACCCATGCCACGGAATGCCTGCGCACAACCTTTACCAACATCGCCGTAACCAAGAACAACGCAGATCTTACCAGCAATCATCACGTCAGTTGCGCGCTTGATGCCATCGAGTAGTGATTCACGGCAGCCGTACAGGTTATCGAATTTAGACTTGGTGACTGAATCATTCACGTTAATAGCAGGGAATGGCAATTCACCACGTTCATGCATCTGATACAGACGATGAACACCCGTTGTAGTCTCTTCAGTTACACCCTGAATCGCATCACGACGGGTTGTGTAATAACCAGGCTGAGTAGCCAGACGTTTTTTAATGGATGCAAAGAGATACTCTTCTTCTTCGGAACCCGGATTATCCAGTACAGATGCATCCAGTTCGGCTTTAGCACCCAAAACCAATAACGTTGTAGCATCGCCACCATCATCAAGAATCATGTTCGGCGTACCGCCATCATGCCACTCCATGATGCTGTGGCAAAATTCCCAATACTCTTCCAATGTTTCGCCTTTGTGAGCGAATACAGGAATACCTTCAGCAACAATCGCAGCAGCAGCGTGATCCTGTGTAGAATAGATATTGCACGATGCCCAACGCACTTCAGCACCAAGTGCAGTCAGCGTCTCAATCAACACACCTGTCTGAATAGTCATATGCAGAGAACCTGCAATACGAGCACCTTTCAGCGGCTGAGAGGCAGCATATTTTTTGCGGGTTACCATCAAACCAGGCATTTCAGTTTCTGCAATGTTCAGCTCTTTACGGCCAAATGCAATTGTTTCAGCAGACATATCCGCTACTTTATAATCTGTAAATTCAGACATTCTCATACTCCTATGTATGACCTGAATGGTCTACACCATTCAGATATAAAAATATAAGCACCGTTGAACTTTTTTTCGACTGAGCCTGGCAGGCCTTCTCAAACCCGCTGCAGTGCTCCTCAGTCTATATTTTCAGTATAAGCGGAAGGCTGGTTTTAGATTCCTAACGCAGCTTTTAGCGCATCCACTTTGTCTGTGCGCTCCCAGGTAAATTCAGGAAGTTCACGACCAAAGTGACCATAAGCAGCTGTCTTCGCATAAATTGGGCGCAATAGATCAAGCTCCTGCACAATGCCTTTTGGACGCAGATCGAACACTTCACGTACACAAGCTGCCAGCTTTTCTTCATCAACTTTACCCGTACCAAAGGTGTTCACCATAACAGAGAGTGGTTTAGCTACACCGATAGCGTATGCCACCTGCACTTCACAACGATCGGCAAGACCTGCTGCAACAATATTCTTAGCCACATAACGCATCATATAACATGCTGAACGATCCACCTTCGTTGGATCTTTACCGGAGAATGCACCACCGCCGTGATGACCGAAACCACCATAGGTATCCACAATAATCTTACGCCCAGTAACACCACAATCACCAACAGGGCCACCAATCACAAAACGACCAGTAGGATTAATATGATATTCAGTGCCAGCATGAAGCAGACCGGTCGGTTCCAAAACAGGATTAATCACTTCATCCATAATAGCTTTGGCAAGCTCAGCATGTTCAACATCTGGATCATGCTGGGTAGAAAGAACAACCGCATCAATCGCTACAGGCTTATAATCTTCATAACGCACAGTAACCTGTGATTTGGCATCAGGACGCAAGAATGAAAGTAGACCAGATTTACGCACTTCCGCCTGTTTGGCCACCAACTGATGCGACAAATGAATCGCAGTAGGCATCAAGACATCTGTTTCGTTGCTGGCATATCCAAACATCAAGCCCTGATCACCAGCACCTTGATCCAGATCAATACCTTCACCAACATTTACACCGGCAGCAATATCAACCGACTGTTTATCCAGTGATACCAACACTGCACAAGATTCCCAATCAAAACCCATGGCCGAAGAGTTATAACCAATGTCTTTAATCGCTTGACGAACAATATCCTGATAATCGATCACAGCTGATGTGGTGATTTCACCCGCAATCAACACCATGCCGGTAGTGACCATGGTTTCACAAGCCACACGCGAATATTTATCCTGCTCAAGCAGCGCATCCAGAATACTATCTGAGATACGGTCGGCGACCTTATCCGGATGTCCTTCAGATACAGATTCGGACGTAAAAACAAAATTTTGACTCATTGAGTTCCCCACCATTTACTATGTAGTTTAATCGATTTTTTAAACAGAATTAGCATATTTGCTGGCTAGTATAGCTGAGGAATATGGATTCACAACTTTAGCCGCTATCTGGAAAGCGTCAGCACCAATCCCAAAGCCATCAATGATGACGCCACAAGCAATGTTAACCCTGCTGCATCATGTGCTGCTGACCATGCCATCCAGCCAGCCCCACCTGCCAGCAACAGAGCACCCGCCACAACAGGCAACCGAGATGGCTCCGCGGTAAAACTCACACTGCCCTCTTCAATACGCGACAGTACGGCGTCGATCTTCTCCGGCAGGCGCATCCAGCTACGCAGTTGACCACGCAGCTCTTCTGCTATTGCTTCTGCTTTACCGATCGGGCCGATATGGCGTGTAGCCCACTCTGAAATCAATGGGCGCGCCAACATCCAGATATTCACATCATCGGCCAACTCTCTAGCCACGCCTTCCATCACCACCATCGTCTTCTGCAACAGCAGCAATTCCGGCCGTGTTTCCATTTTGAAACGCTCAGTCACTGCAAACATCGACAACAATAGTTCAGCAATCGAAATATCAGCCAGCGGACGATTAAAAATTGGTACAGCAATTTCACGCAGCGCATCTTCAAAAGCAGAGATATTGGTATCTAGCGGCACATAACCCGCTTCAACATGCACTTCTGCGGCGCGCTTATAATCCTCTTTAAGAAACGCTATCAACATTTCAGCAATATAGCGTCGCGATTTGATATCAAGACGCCCCACAATACCAAAATCAATGAGCACAATTTCGCCATCTGCATCTACAAAGATATTGCCCGGATGCATATCTGCATGGAAATAACCATCAACAAACACCGTATGAAAAAACAGCCCCGCAGTTCTTTCACATAGTTTCAGGCAATCGTGCCCGGCTTCTGCCAGCGCCTTAGCCTCATCAATGGGATGGCCTGAAATACGTTCCGTAGTCAGCACCTCTGTCTGGGTATAATCCCACAGCACCTCAGGCACGCGCACACCCTCAACATCGATGAGGTTCTCGGCAAAACGTGTGCAATGGGCTGCTTCCGCACGCAGATTTAATTCACCACGAATTGTAATCGAGAACTCATCAATCACCTGCGGTGCTTTCAATCGATGATATTCAGGAAAATAGCGATCAAACAGAGCTGCCAATAATTTTAGAATCGCCAGATCTGACTCAATGGTTTTACTGATATGATCGCGCCTGATTTTCACAGCCACACGGCGCCCATCATGCAACTCGGCAAAATGCACCTGGGCAATAGATGCAGCTGCAACTGGCTTCTCATCAAAACTAGCAAACAGGCCATGCTCACCGGTCAATGGCTTTTTAAAACTTGATTCAATGACCCGCCTAACCGACTCAAACGGCTCAGGCGGCACATCGTCCTGCAATTTCTTCAGCTCCAGCGCCACATCCATCGGCAACAGATCGACACGGGTCGATAACATCTGACCAAACTTGATAAACGTCGGGCCCAACTGCTCCAGAACCAGACGAATCTGAGCACCCAGATCTTTCGGTAACTCATCACCACGAAACAACTGAACCAACCAGACATAGGGATAAAATAGACGCATGCGCACAGCCAGTGCAGCCATGCCATGCGTGGCCAAAATATGACCAATGCGCATCAAGCGCAGATTACGACGAATATTAGAAGGTAGCCTCATGCGACAATCACACCCACAACCATGTGTTCACTATGACTCTTGACCAGTCGATGTATTCTCCTGCAGATGCTGCAGCTTATGCTCAACCCGGGTCACACGCCCTTTGGTGCGCGAAATCTGATGGGAGAGATGCTCCACACCGGCCTGCCAGGCTTGCAAACGCTCTGCATCCGGCACATTCATATCACGCAAGCTATTGCTCAGCGCCTCTCGTGACCCATCTGCCACCTTTTGCTCAGCAGCCACCAGCGCATGCGCAGCACGGGCCACACGCGAACCAAAAAAATCACCGAAAGAAGAACGCAATTCACGCTCCCAATCCAGATCTGCCGCGGCAAATAATTTCTTAAAACGCAGCATCGCATCAGAATCACCAGATAGTTTTAATACCTGCTGAAAAACCAGATCATCCGGATCTTCATGGCCAAAACACATACGCGCAAAACC
>JAJFLF010000151.1 GCA_021772845.1 Mariprofundus sp. | reverse complement strand
CATTGACCACGCGGGAAGCAAAACCCAACTCCCGCGCGGCCAGGGCCAGCGTGGTGGCATAGAGTTCACAGTGTCCTGATTTAAGCTGTAAAAACGAGACGATCGGCCTGGCTGCATCAAGCGACGTATTCAGATCATAGTCCCAGCGGCGCAATTCAGTGGCGATGCGATCAAGCAGAATCTCAGGAGCTTCACCACTGGCCACATATGGCTGCAACCACTGGCGCAGCTCATCCGGGCTCTTATCCCGTTCTCGCTCCCAGCGCAGAGGTCCTGCCATCTCCATCACATCTGCAGAGATGGAGACATCCATCAACAGGCGTAGCCGCCGGGATGGAGCACGGACAAACTGTGCTGCCGCCGCCCCATCAATACGGATAGCCACAGGAAGCTCCTTTATAGACAACAAACCTTCGGGCAGCTGGATATAGGCGTGATCACTGGCCTCCCTATACAGCGCCAACGACAAGCTTGCCGCATCTGCCAAGACCAGATCTTTACCTGCAGCGACATGAAACTGGCGACGGGCAGCTGCTTTCTGCCAGCCGTGCCCTGTAAAGCGTGAGAGCACAGCTCCGCGCCAGTAGCGCCCCATCGCCCATTTGCGAAATTGTTGGATGCCTGCTGCTGAAGCATCCAACGGTTCCACCCGCATGGTAACCCTGCTATCAAGCGTGCGGGCGAAATCTCCCAACTTCACCAGATCGGAGAAACCACTGGTCTGCAAACGTGGCTGTGTAGCTTTGAGCAGTGAGTGAAATTCAAAGCGTGGCAGTGCTATAAACAGCAGAACCGTGATAACCACCATCATCAGCATCCAGCCTCCCTCCTGACGCATCGACACCGCTGGCAGATCACCTCCCGGCCAGTTCAGGCTGTAGAGGCAAGCGGCTGCCCGCCACAGAAACCACATCATCAACAGCAGTGGAATCACATAAAGCACAGAGTCGGTTAGTACTGCAGCCGCCAGCACAAGAAATAGACCAACCAGCATACGGTGCAGGTGATTACGCGGCGTAGCTGCTTCAACAACAATGGCAAAGGAGAGAATCAGCAGAAAATCAGTAAACGCGACAATCAGCTCCCGTCCGAAAACAAGTTCAAGGATAACCCAGACAAAACCCAACCAACCGACAATACTTGCCTGCATCTCGCTAAGGTGCAGCGATGGGCCACGCCACAAACGCAGGGTGGCAGCCACACTCACGAGCAGCCAGTAAAAGGGAGATACGAAATCAGAGAGTGCAAGGGCAGCAACGCCGCATATCAGTACCGCCAGCGTCAGTCGCTCGGCACGCATCAGCGCTGCATCGTGATGCAGATCAGTGATCATCGCTGACCGCCAGTAACACTCCATCAACACCGGCAGCCGGTGTTGCTTCAGCAGAGGCGCGTGCAATGGCCCTTTGCAGTGATCCTGTCTGCATCGCTTCAGCAAGTTCGAAAGAGCGCTGTCCCAAAATCAGGGTGCCCTCTCCTCCCTGCTCCAGCACCCAGAACCAGACCCGTGCAAGCAGGCGCTCAAAGGCCGCTTCATCTGCATGGGCAGGCAAACGAAGATCAACACGCAGCAATGCTTCTCGAGCCTCCGTAGCATCGAGTGTAAAACGTTTCACCCGCCAGTCCCGCACATCTCCTGATGCTTTGCGCCAATGCACCTGCGATAGTGCATCACCCGGCGTATACAGACGCAGATCATGCCACTCATCACCACCAAAACGCAGTGCACCGGTGGCGCTGTTCGCGCTTCGGCCATCAGCCTGCCAACTGAGAGGTTCGGGCATCACTACCACCTCACCACTATCGATGCGCTGCAGCGCAAGCAGAAACAGCCCCAGTGGAGCGGCACTGCTAAGTGTAAGTGCCTTGCAACGGTATAGTCCCCGCCGCTGCATTTTTATGCGCCCCTGCAATCGAAGCCGCCCTGCTTCACAGCGGCCAAGCAGAGAAAAACTGCCTTCGTCATAAAACCACTGGATTTCGACAATCGCTGCAGCCGGAAAGCAAAGTTTGCCATCTCTGCGGACAACCGTGACATCACCTTGCTGCAGCTGCGGCAATAGTGGTGCCGGATCGGGAAACTGTTTTAATATGTGTCGGGTTTGTAATAGAGCGGCCAGGCTCATAGCAGTGATCATCGCACCGCTGAGATAGAGCAGGTTGTTTCCAGAATAGAGTGCTGCCGCCCACAGCCCCACCAGTGCAGAGAAAAAGATGATGCCAGCTCGCGTAAAACCCAGCTTCCAGCCCCAGCCAAAGGGTATGCGGATGGCTATCAGCAGATCGAGAAAGCGTAACAGCCAGCTTGGAAGTTTCAGGTCAGCCGGATCGTATGCCACTAAATATCCTGCTTAGTCGATCAGGCCGGAACAGCTACGCTTTCCAACAGCGCGGTTAGCGCCTCGCTGCTATCTCCGACAGCCACAACACGGTGCGCAAGGCAGGGTAACCAGACGGCCTGAATATCTGCTGCAGTGACATAGGATTGGCCTGCCAGCCAGGCCTGAACACGTGCGGCATTGATCAGATCATGCCCTGCACGTGGACTGATCCCCTGCTTCAGCCATTCACCGTTGCGACTCTCCTGCAACAGCTTCAACAGATAATCGAGCAGCAGATCGGAAACATTGAGTTCTGCAATGGCCTGGCGTGCAGTCGTAATATCATCCCAGCCTGCAACCGGTTGCAGAGCCGAGAGGCGCCCCTGTCCTGCCTCATCCAGCAGCACCTTGCGCTCGGCTTCACTATCTGGATAACCGATAGAGATACGCATAAAAAAACGATCAAGCTGTGACTCAGGCAGCGGGAATGTGCCCATATGCTCACGGGGATTCTGTGTAGCGATAACAAAGAAGGGTTGCGGTAGTGAGCGCGTTTGCCGCTCAATGGTCACCTGCCCTTCAGCCATAGCTTCAAGTAGTGCCGATTGTGCCTTGGGTGTGGCGCGATTTATCTCATCGGCCAGCACGATGTGATTGAACACCGCGCCCGGATGAAAGACAAACAGCTGACTGGCCGGATCGAAAATCTCTACACCTACAATATCTGCGGGTAGCAGATCGGCAGTAAACTGGATGCGTCCGAAATCACTCTGCAGGCTATTTGCCAATGCATGCGCCAGGGTTGTTTTACCTACGCCGGGAACATCTTCAATCAACAGATGACCGCCTGCCAGCAGCGTAATCAGCAGCTGCCTGATCACATCATCCTTGCCCGCCAGTACCGATGCCAACTGATCTCGAAGTGCTCTTATCTTCTCATCTTCAGCTTTCACATCTTCCTCCTGGCTGGGCAACCTCTATCAGTAGAGATATGTTATATTCCAATAAAAGCCCTCTCGAAGTCAACCGATGATACATAAGCCCGCTGGCTGTGACATCTTCTCCGCTTGTAGGCCCCTCCGATATCATCAAACAGATCTGAACGAACAAATCACCTGTTTGATCGCAAAGAGGTGCAATAAAAAAGCATCGCCTGAGCGCTGAAAAGTTAATTAGAAACCTTGATCCTTTTACCGGCAAAAATAACATACGCACCAACACGAGATGCTGCATCACTTTCACCTGGACCCCTATAAGGCTGTTCACAAAAGATAATATCGTTTGTTTTGACGTCATTCCGGACCCGATTCGGAATCCAGAATCACTGCACACAACGACTGGAGAAGGTGAGACAGGGAACCAGTCGAGAGCCTGGCCTGGGCCATACCGTGTCGAAACCCGGAATCCAGGGTGACCCTTATACGCACCGTCAGCAGTAGTATGAATGCACGATCAAGACTAGGTACTATCACGTGCTTGTTCATTTATTAATTCACTTCCAAAAAACACTATAAAAAAAACAGATGAACAGTTATCTTAATTGATAAACACTATTCGCCCATGAACCACCACAAGTCTCTATATTGTCTCCTGAGCAAGGCATATTACAATTATTTGCACGGCCACTCTTACCGTAAGTGTTTCCACAAAAACACCAATTACTAAACTGGGTACCGGCATAAGCGAAACCTTTCGATTTACATGTTGAAATACAGCTTCCAGTCGTCATATGATTATTATTATAAACAAAACCCGACAAGTCGCGACCGCCTGTTCCAGTTGGATCACCTTGATCTTTAAAACAGCCGAGGGAGTTCGGCCTTGAGTTTCCTGTCCAAAACGTCATTGAACTTCCAGCTCGACATAAAGAAGAGCCCATGCCCCTGTTATCAATAGCCAACACCTTACAATCGTAACCAGATCCACTGATAGAGCTACCATGAGCAAGACGGACAATATCCCACTGCCCTATAGCGTTACATGCTGCAGCAATATTGTCGGTGGCCTCTTTCACTGTAACCAGTCTAAAACCAGCCGAACATTGCCCTCTGCTACCTTTTACATTTTTGTAATCAGCAGCGGATGATGAGCCTGCTCTATGAGGTGTTGCGTCTGTTAAATCCACTGGCGTTAACTTCCAATACTGGCCTGAAAAGTTACCCGTATTAGCGAGCTGCAAACGATTATTCCTACCATCATTTACAACATCAAGAGACTTAGCAGTACCTTGCCACTGCGTAGTGAGTCTATAATAACC
>JAJFLF010000016.1 GCA_021772845.1 Mariprofundus sp. | reverse complement strand
TTAAAGGTATCGGTGGCACAGATGCGATGAATGAAACCGACAAGCGAGATATGGCAGCAGGCATTGAATCAGCCATCTGCGAAGTGCTGGTGAAGAAATCAATAAAAGCCTGTTTGAAATACGATGCTCCGAGGTTGGTCATTGCCGGTGGTGTGGCTGCCAATAAAAACCTGCGCGTGTTGCTGGAAAAATTAGCCAAAGAAAAAGGTGTGGATGTGTTTCTGCCGCAGCCCAAACACTGTACCGATAACGCTGCTATGATTGCCTATGCAGGTTTTCAGAACCTGCGCAGTGGTACGCCAACTGCTGATGATTGGGATGCTAGACCCCGCTGGCGCTTGTCAGACCTCGCTTAAAGCGTTTGCCCCCAATTTGACGGAATCGGCTGTGTAATATCTTCTGCTTTTGCTTCGGCGGCTGCCGTTCCACTGCTCAGACTGCGCCATTGGATGTTGCCATCGGATCCAGAGCCTACTGCAAATATTCGGTCACCATTGTTATGCCCTGCAAAAGCTGTGTAATCAGTCCCAACATCATAGCCCGTTTCAGTGTCACTACCCAGGTTAGGGAATGTACCAATGACGAATCCTACACCAGAGGGCACAGATGCATTTGGCAAAATACCAGAAGCTGTTGGTCCATCTCCGGCAGGAGCAGATATATAGACCTGTGAATTTAACCAGTAATTTTCTTCTGCCTTAGTAATAAATTGCATATACGATAGTGCGGAGGAGTTATATGCCTTTTGTTTATAAGACATATAAGAAGGAATTGCGATGCTGCTTAGAATGCCAATCACTGCGAGTACGATCAATATCTCGACTATAGTAAAGCCTTTTTCACTAGTGTTTATCATACACATATGTGCTCCAATAAGACTAAAGTTGACTTCCCCAATTTGAAAGAAGAAAGGTTGTAATCGTTTCTGACTTTGCATCAGTGGCAGGGTTCGTAGCACTAGCCTTCTTTTGCCGAACTTGTGGTTTGCTGATGGAGTCCATAGCATATACATTGGTTCCGCTAATGTGGCCTGTATAAGCTACGAAGTCTGTACCTGTCGCGTTACCTGTGGCTGTATCAGTACCGGTGGATGGAAAAACACCAACTACATAACCTACTCCAGCAGGAACGGTGGTGTTTGGCACAATGCCTGTTGCACTGGGGCCATCACCGGCCGGGACTGAAATATAAGTCTGTCCATCGACCCAGTAATTGGCTTGGCCATTAGCAATAAAATAGATATGAGAGATAGCAGCTGAATTAAACGCCCTTGACCTGTATTCAGAAAAGGCTGGAATGGCGATAGCTGCTAAGATGCCAATAATGGAAACTACAACCATAAGTTCGATTAAAGAAAATCCACGTTGCTGGTGTCTGTTTATTTGCATGTTATTGAGGAGCTTGCCTGCGTAAAAATAACTGCGGTGATTGATACTCAAGCACAAAGCCATCTTCCCAAGTGGGTATTGATTGTAAATCTGCTAGCAGTAAATCGTTTAAATGATCAGGGTATGAACCGATGCGAGCTACATAGCGATCAAGGGCCATTTGAACCTGCAAAGCCTTTTCAAATGCAATGATATCCTTTTCAAAACGAGCTTTTTCATCCTCATTCTGTGTTGTGGAAAGCATACCTTTTAACCAGATCAGACCAGTTCGAATATTTCCACTGCTAGCCATTAACATGCTAGCCAGGTGTCCAATCCACTGGGGGGAATCAGTTATATTACTAGCGATTCGTAATATTTTAGCCGCTTTGACAGGTTCATTAAGGTAGTGAAAATAGTTGAAGCCCTCAAAAAATGGCAACTCTATTTGTTCAGGTAGGACACCTCTACCGTGCTCTAATATCTGATTGACTGTTTTGGTATGCACGGCACCTTTGTGTGCAAGAGATGATTCACTGCGGTAGTAAATATCCAACAGTTTGGGATGGAGTTGGCCCATGGCCAGGAAATGTTGGCCCATGATATGAAGATTGTCCTCATTCATGCGTTTTTTCAGGCCACCATAAAACACGGCCGTTTTAATAAACAGACTTTCAGCAATGAGTTGTTTTAGATAGATATGGCCAATCACCTTGAGTGTTACGACTGGTAGTGTAGGGGATATTGTTGGAGGGGAGATCGCAATGCGCTTTTCATATGCGCTGAATAGTGAAGAATATGCTATTAATAGCCCTGCCAGCACTGTTATCATGATGCGGGAAGGGGTGAGTGTACTCATACAATATCTCGGCGTTGATAAATCATGCTGGTTAGTAGCAAAATGATTGCCAAATATATCATTGTTAATGAGATAGGTAACCAAGCCGACATGCCAATCAAACTCTCCATGCTTTGATGGCTTAATACACTATCTTTAAAATCGAGTTTGTTGAAATCAGGAAAGAACATGCTCATGCCCTGTAAAATACTGTCCAGACTGGAATTGGTGCCGTCCATCCTGTTTTGTGATATAGATTCTCTGACTACAGGTAGACCAGAACAGATCAGGGAGTAAGCCAGAGTGAGAAGCATGACTGGGAAAGCACCGCGAATGGCAGATGAGATAAGCATAACAACTGCCAGGTGCGCGAGCAGAATAGCTTGAAGGGCAACCCATGTGAGCATGAAGTGGGAAAAAGAAAATACGGGGAAATAGATTTCTCCAATAATGGGTTTAATCCAGATCAGTTCAATTAAGGCAAGGGTGCCTAGCAGGAATTCAAAACAGAGCAGTAATAGTGATAAACCGGCCATGCTACCAAGTACATACTCAGTGCGGGAAATCGGACGTGCCAGAATACTATCGATAGTTTTGTGGTCATCGTCCCATGCAATGGCCTGCACAGCATAAAAGAGAATGAAAACCATACCTGCTGCCCACATGATAGAGAACTGAAAATCGCAGATGGCACGCCCCAGATCATGACCAAAGAAGTCCATAAAGAAAATGCCACCAATTTCAAAAAATAGTGCGAACAGGCATAGCCCCCAAACTGCATTGCGGCGTAGCCCATTGAGAAATGTGATATGTGCCAGAGCAATAATACGGTTCATGATTGGTATGCCTTAATTACACGAACAAACGCATCTTGTAGGCTGATGTGTTCATCCTCTTTAGCTCTTTGCTGTTCACACAGTTCTTTGATTGCTCCGTTAAAAAGCATGTTCCCTTGATGCAGAATAGCAACATGATCGGTAATACGCTCTACGTCATCCAGTAGATGTGAGCAGAATAAAATACTTTTTCCCTGACTGCGCAGATCATGAATAAGATCAATAATATCTGCTCTGCCGATGGGGTCGAGTCCAGACATGGGTTCATCCAGAATCAACAGATCAGGATCGTGAATGAGTGCAGCGGCAAAGCTGGCACGCTGCTGCATCCCTTTGGAAAACTCGCTGAGCCTGCGGTTGCGGGAGTCCCAGATTCCCAATCGTTTCAATAGAACATCTGCCTGTTCTATGATGGACTTTTTCGACATATCGCAACAGCGACCTGCAAAGTGTAATAACTCCATACAGGTGAGATTGGGTGGAAAGGTAGATGTCTCAGGAAGATAGCCGATGTGACGCCTGGTTGTTGAGGAGGTGGTTTCATCTTGCAGTACGATAACTTTACCTTCATCGGCTTGCATGTACCCCATTAGCAGACGGATGCTGGTGCTTTTGCCTGCACCATTCTGGCCAATGAGGCCAAGGGTTTGACCTTGATTAAGTGAAAATGAAATGCCTTTCAGAGCATGATGGGCAGGGGATCGGTTGATCTGTTTGGGATAAGTCTTATGAACTTCAGCGAATTTAATCATATCAGGAGAGTATTCCTTTTGGATACAGCCACCAGAAAGGGGAGCCATAAGGCTCCCCTTGGTAGCTTAATGTAAAGCCATTGAAGATTGAAATTACATTGCTGTATAACTTGCGGCAGTTGCATTAGCTACGCCTGAGGCAGCAACACTTGTACCGGTAGTGAGCGCGGTACCGGCAGCACTATTCAACTGAAATGTGCCAGACTGATCTGTCTCGGCGGCATACAGTTTGTCACCACTGGTATGTTTGGCGGTTACAGATGCATCAGCAAAGGTGGTTGCTGTCATGTTGGCTACAAGCAAGACATTATTGCTAAGTGAAACCGGTGCATTCTGACCAGCAGTGGTAGTTGAAACAAAGCCATTTGCATTCAATAGTGCACCGGCCGCGGCTCCAGCGGTTGTAGTTGCAGCAACAGAGGCACCGTATACTTGATAATCAGCAAATACAGCTTCTTCCGCCATGCGGGCAGTGTGCAGATCAGAGATGGCTGCTGAGTTAAATGCTTTGGTGCGGTAGTTTGAGAATTGTGGGATAGCGATAGCGGCTAGAATACCGATGATGGCAACAACGATCATCAACTCGATCAGTGTAAAACCCTTTTCGTTTTTATTGATTGTCATGTGTGTTCTCCTTTTGGTGTCTTTCTGTCACTTTCAAATGCTTAGTGATGTGTCCCTATACGCAAAGTCTGTGCCAACTAAAATCGTTGCGATTATTGCCTGTTTTTACTGTGATGACAAAAAGTGTCACTATATGGTGCCGCGACTGGTCATATTTGACAGGTACCTATTTCTGCTGACAAGGTGAGGTGATAATGATTAGCTTGGCGAAAATGAAAAGGTGAGTGATGGCTGTTAAATTATTTAAATTAAGACATGTTCCCGATGATGAGGCTGAAGATATTCGGCAGCTGTTGGGTGAACATAAGATTTCGTTCTATGAAACTACAGCCGGAGGTTGGGGCATCTCAGTGCCGGCAATCTGGTTGCATGATGGTGATGAACTGGAACGTGCGAAAGCGTTGATTGAAGTGTATCAGCAGCAGCGCGGCGAGCAGGCTAGAGCGCAGTACCTGCTTGAAAAGGAACAAGGTCAGCATGTCACCTGGCGCGATAAAATAATAGAGAAACCCTTTCACGTTGTGATGCTGATGATCATGGTCCTGTTTGTTCTCTATGTGACTTTGGCACCGTTCGTCGATTTTCTTAAATAAGGTACGGGTTAATAAGCACGTTTTTACGGCTAGTCTTGATAGGGCAATTGCATTAAAATATTTTGTGTTTCCAGATATTCTAGTTGCGTCATCCCCGAATGTTTGTGTCGGGGATCTACTTATAAGCTATGGATTTCCCCCAGGGGCCTCTCTCTGCCTTCGGCATTCACCTTGCCCGATGAAACCTTCGGGAATGACGATCTTTTGAATGCACAGCCAGATCACAATCAACTTTTTAATGCGATTGCCTTAATTAGTCCGCTTTGGACGGCGTCTTGACGGGATGCTAAAGGGTTACGCTGCCGGGTATTTAAGAGGGTCTTGTTGCCCCAGTTCTGCGAAACCTTGCTGTCTGAAATAGCAGGAGTCACAGTGGCCACAGGGAGAACCACCTTCCAGAGGATCATAACAGGACCGTGTCAGGCCATAGTCCAAACCTAGCTTTAGGCCCAGAGCAATGATCTCTGATTTTTTCAGGGTAATCAATGGCGCTGCAATTTCCAGATCACCACCTTCGCTGCCGGCTTTTGTACCGAGAAGAGCGGTACGAACAAAAGCATCCATGAATTCAGGTCGACAGTCCGGATAACCGGAATAGTCCACAACATTAGCTCCAATGACCAAACGTGTTGCTTGTACTGCCTCAGCAAGGCCGGCAGCTAGAGATAGAAAAATTAAGTTGCGGGCCGGTACATAAGTGCTGGGAATAGTGTCGGTATCGGCATGATCTTTGGGTACGGGCATATCGGATGTGAGGGCTGAATGGCCGATGCTGCGTAGATCAACCTTGATGACACGGTGATCGGTGACACCAAATGCCCGCGCGACCTGTTCAGAGGCCTCCAGTTCAATGTGATGGCGCTGCCCGTAATCAAAAGCGACAGTGTGGCACTCCCATCCCTGTTCTTTGATGGCCCATGCCAGTGCAGTACTGGAATCCAAGCCGCCTGAAAGTAGAACGACTGCTTTTTTCGGTGTTGTTTTCATTGTGTTTGTGCCCATAAACGTAGTTCTTAAACCCCTTCTGCTTCCGAGCCCCAGATCATTTTATGCATCTGCATCTGCATACGAGCTGGCAATCGATCCTCTAATAACCATTCACACAGTTCAGAGGCTGCAACATCTCCCCATGCAGGCGATAGCAGGACAGGCACATCACCGAGCCCAAGTTGATGCTCGCTGATAAAATCACGTGCCCATTCATAATCACTGCGGCCAGTCAGTACGATTTTAATTTCATCCCCAGCGACAAGTTGCCCAATGTTTTGCAGTTGATTGCGCTGGGATTCTCCGCTGCCCGGTGTTTTAATGTCGACAATGCGACGGATGCCTGCCGGCAGTGATGCAATAGAGTAAGCGCCTGACGTTTCCAGCTGCACAAAACAGTTCAGTTCGGATAAGCGTTTTAAAAGTGTGTTGCAGTGACGCTGTGCCAGTGGTTCACCACCGGTCACCAGAACCAATGGACGATTGTTTTCGCTCACCTGCTTTACGATCTCATCTATGTCCACCCATTGACCACTATCGGTCGGGATAGCTTTGGGGGTGTCACAATAGGTACACCTGAGTGGGCATCCTGCTAATCGAATGAATGTGCAAGGCAGTCCGGCCAGTGTGCTTTCTCCCTGGACGCTGTCATACATTTCATACATTCGAAGACGGTGCGAAGAAGAAGCGGTTATTGCTGTTTCTCCGGGGTGGCTGTCGGGCTGGCCGGTAAATTGGATAAGGCTGCGCGCGCTTGTTCTGACAGGCTGGAGTCAGCGTGCGTCTGGATCAGACGTTGATAATAGGATCTTGCTTCAGCATGTTTGTTTTGTTGTTGTGCAAGTTGTCCGAGTTTGAGTAAAGCAGCAGCATGTTTAACGCTGTTGGCATAGTGATCGGCTACATATTTGAATGCGTTGTGTGCCTTGGCATGATCACCCTGAGCATAACGAGTTTCGCCCAGCCAGTACCATGCCTGATCGGAATATTCGCCCTGCGGATACAGGTCCAGTTGTTTATTAAAGGCGGTTGATGCCTCGTCAAAACGACCGCTTTTCAGAGCCAGATAAGCAGAGGTGTATGCGTTTTTTTCTGCTTCAGCTAAAGCAGCACGATCAACTTTTGCTATGAGCGGGGCTGGAGCGGGGGCTACAGCAGGCTTCTTGACGATAGGTGCTGGATGTTTGACGGCCACTTTTGCTGCCGGTTTCTTGATCTTTTTAACTTTTTTTCTGGGTTTTACTTTTTTGACACGATGCAGTTCTTCAACGTGACTGGAGAGGGATGTGATCATTGAGACCTGTTGAATATTGACCTGTTCCAGCGCTTCAATCTTTTGTTGTAAGGCTTCCAATGCGATGGTTTGCTGTCGTAAACCGTTTGCAGCGACCTGTTGCTCATGCTGAACAGCCTCAATGCCGGATTGAATATGAGGTTTGTCTTCAGACCAGCTGATGGTCTTTTCATTACTGGTACATGCAGTTAAAGCAACTGCACACAAGCAAACAACGGCCAGCGGATGAACCGCTAGCCGTTGTTTAATGTACAATTGATCATGATGCATGGAGGGCGGGTTTAGCGGGTAACGATGTCACCACGACGATTTTGTGCCCAGCAAGCTTCACCAGAGCCACTGCAAGCAGGACGCTCTTCACCAAAAGAGACAGTATCTACATTGCTGGCGTTTACACCGCGGGCTGTCAGATAATCACGTACACTGTCTGCACGCTGCTGGCCCAGAGCCAGGTTATATTCACGGCTACCGCGTTGGTCACAGTTGCCTTCGATAGTGATTTTAGTAGAGCTCTTAGCATTCAACCATGCAGCATAAGCTTCCAGGGTGGCACGCGCTGCGCCGTCAAGTGCTGCGCTATCGAATGCAAAGTGTACTGCAGTTGCAGATGGTTTGGCTGCGTTGTTAGAACTGCTGACGCGGCTGGTAGAGGGGGTGGTAGTTGAGCTGGAATGCGATCCGGATGTGCCAGTGTCAGAGCTTGTTTCTACGTGTTTATTACAACCGGCAAACAGCATGGTAGCTGCAGCCAAAGCAATCATGAGGACTTTTGATTTTGAACGATTTGTTAACATAATTATTCTCCCTTAGTGCATGATGATGACGCATAGTGACATTCGGGTGATTTCAGTCAACCTTATTAGCTGATTTAACGTAGTCTGTTGTTCTGTTTTTAGTGCCGTGACCATGCCGGATCAGATGCATCAATATCAGAAGATGTGATCGCTTCGGCTTTGCCTCCCCAACTTGGTACACGGAAAATGCGTCGAACGTTATGCTTTTCTACCGAATAGAGGAGCATTTGGCCATTGGGTGACCATGCCGGAGACTCAATACGCTTTTCTGTTGCTAAATAACGAATGTCTGAGCCATCGGTGCGAACCGTTGCAACAGCAAAGGCCCAGTCTTTTTTCGAAATCATAGCGATTCTATCTCCCATCGGGGACCATGCCGGAGAGGTGTTGTAATTGCCCTTGGTGCTGACCAAATACGCTTTGCCGCCCGAAATTGCTTTGCGATACACTTGCGGGTTGCCAGAGCGGTTGCTGACAAAAGCGATCCATTTTCCATCAGGTGACCAAGTGGGGGTGGTGTCGATGCCCTTACTTCGGGTGAAGGGGCGCCAAGTTCCTTTTTTGATGTCATAAATATGAATATCTGTGTTACCTGTATGGGACAGTGTGGCAGCAACAAAACGGCCATCGGGTGAGAATTCAGGGGTGCTGTTGAGACCTTTAAAATTACCAAAAGCAGACCTTTTACCACTGCGTAGATTGAAAAATTCCAGCCTAGGGTGATTGCCAACATAGGTGTTGAGAGCAACTTCATGGCCATTTGGAGACCAGTCAGGAGAAAGTAGCAGGGTGAAGTTTTTGCCAACGGCCTGCTTGTTGGCGCCGTCCTGATCCATATAAATCAAATCTGAATATTCACCGCGTTTGCTGACATATAACAGATGGCTGGTGAAGTAGCCCGGTATGCCCAATGCAGCTCTGTAAATCTGATCTGCTACCCGGTGTGCCAGCACACGCATGTTGGATCGTGCTCCTTCTACAGTGAGAGCTACCAATTGCTTGTTGCGGAATGGATCGTGAACCTGGATGTCGATGGTGACCATATCGCTATCAGAAATATGGATGCGGCACAGTGCGAGAATTTCTGTGCCTATCAAGGTCCAGTCACTGTATTCAAGTTTTAGCATCGCCTCACTGGGACTGGCGATAAAAGCCATAGGATCAATGGTATGAAATGATTGGCTGGATGTGAGGTCATCGCTGGCTATTTGATATAAGCGGCGCTGCTCAGATGCAGTCTCCAAGCTGGTGTCTACAGAGCTATCAATGACAAGCGCCAGCTGTAAGGGGCGATAGTCGGATTGGTAAATATCAAAATCAGCGGCAAAAAGCTGAGTGCTTAGAAATAGTGATAAAAGAGAAGATAGGATATAACGCATAGCAGCTTTCTAGCGTTGCGGTGCGTGTAAAACAAGGCGGAAGAAATGCTGCTTTGTTTTTAGAAAGCTTGTGGCTTGGAAATGTAAAACGCCATGGCTTGTTATTGTTGTCTACGTCTTATGCAAGCTTGAGGCGACATGGAAGTGTTGTGTTGTATGATGGAAACTAGGGGGAAGCATGTACGGCGTGTCAATGTTGGGACTTGCAGTTACACTCCGGCCTGATGAGTAACTGGTTTTATAAGTCGAACAGATCTCTCCCGGTTTTTAGCGGGACGCTATTGGCTGTGTTGATGGTCATTCAGGTGAGTTTTGCACAAGGTGTACAGGATAGTCTTCAGGTTCAAGTTGAAGATAAAGTTATTTATTGCTCTGCAGAACTGAGTGTGGAAAACAGTGTGTTCAAACTCCCTATGCAGGATGGAATCTCAGTAGCGTCAGAGTGGCATGTGACGGTTGGCAAGGTTCGTGAATATTGGTTGAATGAGAATATTGGCGATATTACGGTGATGCGCCGTGTTGAACCGGATCTATTAACACGCAGTTGGTTATTGATTGATGTTTCCAGTGGTATTTCTCAACGTGTATACAATATCAGTGATGCCATAGCCTTTCTTACCGGTTTAAAGCATTTTCCTGTGTTGGACAGAAGCTTGTTGATGAACAGTGTCCCCTACAGGGCGGCAGTGAAAGTTAATATTCATGTTGGTGAAATCAATCAGGCTTGGTGGGCTGGTTTGTGGCCAACAACAGCAGCTTCAATGCAAAAAGATTTCACACTGCCGTGACCAGAGTGAATGCGATGCGGTTGGTGCCATTGTTGATGGCATCGTTGCTGTTAACAGCGACTGTAATGTTATGGCCTTCCACTGACGATGGGGGCGGTTTGCTAGCATGGGTGAATGTCGGTTTGATGTCGTTGATGGCCCTGTTGCTTGTTCAGT
>JAJFLF010000150.1 GCA_021772845.1 Mariprofundus sp. | reverse complement strand
TCTTTGCGATTACCAGGGTTGGGCAATCTTTATGGACTGCGACATGCTGGTGCTGGACGATATTGCCAGTCTCTGGGCTTTGCGTGATGAGCAGTATGCACTCATGTGCGTCAAGCATCACCATGTTCCAGAAGAGTCCACGAAATTTCTGGGTGCTATCCAGACGACGTACGAGAAGAAGAACTGGTCCAGTGTGATGATGTTCAATAACGACAAATGCGGAGCTCTGACGCCGGATTATGTAAATTCGGCGTCTGGGCTGGATCTTCACAGATTTCATTGGCTGGCGTCGGAGGATTTGATCGGTGAAATCCCTCACCGCTGGAATTATCTGGTGGATTATGATCCTGTCGAGCCCATTGAAAACATTTCAAACCTGCATTACACCATCGGTGGACCATATTTTAATGACTATCGTGACTGTGGTTACGCTGATGAGTGGAATGCAGAAAAAGAGAGAATGCTCTTTGCCGGGAAGGTCGATGCTTGATCGGGAGGTCATGTTGTGACCGATTTTATCTGGGTGGCATCTTTCCCGAAATCCGGCAGCACCTGGTTACGGTTCATCCTCGCCCATCTCCTGTTTGAGGTCGATGAAAAGAAATCCCTGGTAAGAGAGATGGTCCCGAATATACACGACTGGACCGGCCCGTTGAAGTATGACTGGCAGGGTGCTTATCCGGCGAAGACCCATATGGCCCGACACAATCTTCCCGTACGCATGCATACGAGATCGGCGATTTACATCATCCGGAATCCCATGGACATGGTGGATTCCTCTATCGCTTATCTTAACCCGCAGACTGACGAGGGGCGTCAGATAATTATTGATGAATTTTGCCGCGACGGCAGCATTGAACCATGGAACAAGTTGCTGGGCTATGCATCCTGGGAGGAGAATCTTTCCAGTTGGACGGGCGAGTCCCGTGACCACCCTTTATTGATCCTGCAATATGAAGACCTGCTGGCGGAGCCGTGTGAAAACATTGACCGTATCGCCCATTTCCTGGGTGTCGAGGCTGATAACGACAAGATTGAACAGGTTTATGAGGCGACGACATTCTCGACCATGAAAAAACAGGAGGATGAGGAACTCGGTAGCGGTGCCAAGGGCGTCTTCACGGATGAACGCCTGTTCGATAAAAAGGATTTCAGCTTTATGCGGTCCGGTAAGGCCGGGGCATATAAAGAGCGGTTCAGCGAAAAGCAGATCGCCCAGTTGATCGCAAGGTTTGGTCCCCTCATGGAATCCCTGGGGTATCTATAGGCTGGTCGTTTTCTCGTATCCCAGTAAATCAAGAATAATCGGGTAATCCGCGCACGCCTTCATTCTTTCAACAAGATCAGGCGACATATCTGTTGGCAGGCTAGCCTGTATGGTTTCTTCGGCACGGATATCCAGAGGATAATTGACAGCGGCCGGTGGGACATCGAAATTGAAGGGCCAGTTGTCGTCATAGTCAGGATCAAATGGTAAGGACAGGTGATCACAGGCTAACCTCAGGATTTCATCAGGGCGCTTGGCGAAGTCTTCGCACCGAATCATGGTTCCCTTCACAGCCCTCTCGGCCATGTGCCGGTATCCTCTCAAGAATTCTTCGACGGTGACGTGTACGTCTACATTTGTTTCCTGGCAATATGACTCCCACTGAGACAATGGGTGACGCATGACAAATAATTCTTTCAGTTCGAACGTGCCTTCCACAGAATCTGTTGTCGCCAGTTCATAATTTGGGGCTGCCAGGTAAGTCTGTGCCACGTAATCCAGGTGGCACCAATCGCTGATGACCAGTGTGCCACCACGATCAGTCACACTGGTATACAGGCGCGCAATCATTTCTGTAAAAGTGATCCCCTTCCTGGATAATATATCCCACTCCTGCTCAGGGAAAAGATCATAACGTTTCTGTCCGGAATCGAGTGGGTTAAAAATGTTTATTCCCAGTGGATGAAGATCATTGAGCAGATAAACATCTCCCATAACGCCGATACATTTGCAAAATTGAACGAAGCTGTAGTTGCCAAGCGAGTGCAGCAGGCGCAAGGGGGGCTTGTGTGGTTCTGTTTCGGGGCGTCCAGCGGCTATTCGTTCCTTCCTGCGGACGATCTCTTCTTCGCACCATTTCCCCCACATTGAGCGATAGGCATCTTCAACTTCACGGGTGTGACCGACATGATCGCACAGTGCTGAATTGGCCATATCTTCTCGGAGATTGGCCCGAATGTTTGCCAGGCGTTCTCTGTCATTAGCCAGTTTGATGGCCGTGTCCACATATTCATCGGGATCATTTGCTGCAAGATCACCAAGTCCCACTTGCGTCAACAGGCTGGCGGTGACCCGTGCGGCATGCCGGTCACCCTTCATGGTTACGATCGGAACATTCATCCAGAGTGCTTCACAACTGGTTGTTGTTCCGTTGTATGGAAATGGGTCCAGTCCAATATCGATATTGGCGTAGAAATTCATGTGTGAGGTAGAATCCATTTTACCAAACATTTCCACACGATCTGATGGCACACCAAAACTTTCGAACAGATCGTGAAACCTTGAAGTCGTACCGGTGTCAATGAGCGAGGCGGATTTGAGAATAAGCCGAGAGCCCTCAACGCCATTTAATATTCGAGCCCAGGTTTCGATGGATCCTGTCGATAATTTCGATGCATTATTAAATGAGCCGAAGGTAATCTGGCCTGTCTTAGACGCCGCTAATGTTCGAGATGGCTCCCCGGTATATTGGGCGTTGTAGCATGTGAAAGATCGCGGCAACCGCC
>JAJFLF010000149.1 GCA_021772845.1 Mariprofundus sp. | reverse complement strand
AAAGGGTTTGGTGATGTAATCATTGGCTCCATGCTCAAGCCCTTTAACGATATCATCACCTTCATCCATCGCACTGAGCATGATTACCGGTAGTTCTGCAGCCTTGAATGTCCGGCGCAACGATTCGAGCACCATAAAACCATCCACATCCGGCATCATAATATCCAGCATCACAAGGCTATAGGGACACTCATCCAACATCTGCAATGCCATGGCTCCACCATCAGCCGTGGCAACCATATACCCCTCGGATTCAAGACATCGCCCAAGCAACATCCGGTTTGTTTCCAGATCATCAACAACCAAGATCTTAGCTACCTGCTTACTCTTCATATACAAACCTTGTTGCGTGCAATTGTCTTAGCCCAATACAGAGCATAACTACCCCCACCATCGCAGCTTTTCAACCACTCCCTCATTTTTGAAAGCAATATATATGCCAAGATTCAACAATAGCAGATGTAAAAGGCCACACTTTTTTATTAGAGGTTATTTCGTCTCCATAACGACAGTGTGAAGATAAAATTAGTTTCCATTGCGCAATCATCACCACGTCCCCAAAACCAGCTGTCTTTTTTCATTTCGAAAAAATCATATCTCAATGCATCCAGATGATAATCCCCTTTACCCATCTTCAGGAGAACTATCCCGTTTATGGCTGCTCTGTCACAATGCGCCGCATGACAGAACTGACCGCACCTCCATCCACAGACAAACTGCAACTGCCTGCAATTTTATTACCTCAGCTCAAAGAGCTCATGCAGATCTGGGGAAAACCAGCTTTTCGCGCTAAACAGATCATCGACTGGTGCAATAAAGGCATTCTCGACCCGGATGCGATGAAAAACATCCCAGGAGATGTGCGCGAAGCACTCAAGCGGGAACTGCTCTGTGAACCACTCACACTTATTCGGCGTGAATGTTCAAAAGATGGAACACGCAAATATGTCTTTGCACTCAAACGCGGACGTTTTGCCGGAAAAATGGTGGAGAGCGTTTTTATTCCTGAGGAGAAACGCGGCACTGTATGCATCTCTTCACAAGTAGGCTGCGTACTGGATTGCCCCTTCTGTCATACCGGCACACAAGGTTTTGAGGCCAACCTGAGTGCGGGAGAGATTTTTGCACAAGTGCTCGCAATCAAAGCCGACCTGCGCGCCGAACCACTTTCAGTACAGAGTGTGGATGGCGAAGCACTGCATAGTGATATCACCCATATCGTCTATATGGGCATGGGTGAACCAATGGCCAATGAGGAGTCTGTGCATGAAAGCATTGACCTGCTAATGGCTGAAGATGGGCTCAATATTTCACGCCGCCGCATCACGGTATCCACATCAGGCCTGACACCTCAAATTGAACGCCTTGGTGAAACACACCCGGTGAACCTGGCCATATCATTGCATTCAGCGATTGAAGAAAAACGGGATACACTGGTCCCGATTAATCGCAAACACTCCCTGCAGGATCTGCGCCAGTGTTTGAACAAATATACCGTTCGTAAACAGCGCCACATTACACTGGAATATGTACTACTGGATGGCATCAACGATCAGCAAGAAGATTTGAACGCCTTGATTGCGTTTGTGAACCCTGAACGTGAACGCATTAACCTTATCCAGTTTAATACCTTTCCGGGCAGCCCATACAAAGGGACCTCAAAGAAACACATGAGAGAATTTGCGCAAGAGTTGATTTCTAAAGGTATTCGTGCCACTGTAAGGCGCTCGCGCGGGGATGACATCATGGCTGCCTGCGGACAGTTAAAAGCAAATACCAAGGCGGATAGCGAACAGTAATTATGAATACAATGACAGGGCAGGGTCTATGAACAGACAACAAACAGGACGTACCGGCATTATTGGCGGCAGTGGTCTGTATGACATTGAAGGCGTTAAAGTGATCGAAACACTGGACATCGATACGCCTTTTGGAAAACCATCTGACACCCTTATGCTGGCCGAAATTCATGGTCAGGAAGTAGTGTTTTTACCGCGCCATGGACGTGGACACAGTATCCCTCCCCACAAAATTAATTACCGCGCCAATATTTATGCGATGAAATTAGCAGGGGTGAATCGTATTATCTCAATTTCGGCTGTTGGTTCATTGAAAGAGGAGATTGCACCTGGAGATTTTGTACTGGTAGATCAATTTGTTGATCGCACCCATAGCCGCGAAAGCAGCTTTTTTGATGGCCCCATCGTCGCTCATGTGTCGATGGCTGATCCTGTATGTGGCTGCCTCAAGTCCGAACTCTCAACTGCTTGTCAGCAAGCCGATATCCACACCCACCAACAGGGCAACTACCTGGTCATGCAAGGCCCTCAGTTTTCAAGCCGGGCTGAATCAGAGCTGTACCGTTCATGGGGCATGGACGTGATCGGTATGACCAATTTACCAGAGGCTAAATTGGCCCGTGAAGCAGAAATTTGTTATGCCACAGTAGCCATGAGTACAGATTATGATTGCTGGCACACTGAAGAGGAAGATGTCTCGGTAGCATCCATCATCGAAGTCATGCATGCCAATGTCGCTAAAGCACAAAGCATGTTACAGCAGCTATTCTCCCATGCATCGACAAACACACCATGCAGCTGCCATCAAGCGCTTGAGCATGGTATTTTTGCTGATTTGAAAGCGCTCGATAATGAGGCTATTCGCCCAGTTCACGCGCTAGTGAAACGTTTCCTGTGATGCTACGCAACACCTTCAGCCAAACATGTGCCTTAGTATGCCTGAGTCTGCTGCTGGCCTCCTGTGCAAGCAATGCACATAAAGAGATGGGGCCAGACAAACGGGAAAAGCTGGCACATATTCATTATCAACTTGGTCTTGATGCACTTGGCAAAGAAGGCATGTTACCCAAAGCTTTTGATGAACTGATGGAGTCCAATACGATCCTGCCCAATCAAGCACATGTCATGGATGCACTGGCTTATGCATGGTTATTGCGCGGTGATCTGAAAAAAT
>JAJFLF010000148.1 GCA_021772845.1 Mariprofundus sp. | reverse complement strand
GATCGGCAGGCTGCTCGCGGGGAAAAGCAGGTTGGCGGGCACCTTTCTTTGGTTCGTTTCTTTTGTGCAAAAGAAAAGAACGACAGGCCTATACCGCAAACGTTTCAATTTATTTCACGAACCGTTGCGGCAAGGTGGCATTTTGATTGGAGCATCGATGACAAGCAGAAAAAGGCCCCAGCAATGCAGGGGCCTTTTATCAAAAGTCATGCGCCCAGTTTTGAGCTGAATAATGTATTAAATAACTTTTACACCGTTTGGTGTCGCCATCAATACAACATTGGCACCTTGGTGTGAGAAGATACCGTTGGTGACAACGCCGGGTACTTTGTTCAGCTGATCTTCAATAGATAGAGCATCGGTGATTTTCAGATCATGTACATCAATAATGATGTTGCCGTTATCGGTAGTGAAACCAGCACGCACTTCTGGTCTGCCGCCTAATGCGATGGCTACGCCTGCAACCAGCTCTTGCGCCATAGGGATCACTTCGATTGGTAGCGGGTATGCACCCAGGTAATCAACCTGTTTGCTCTCATCAACAATACAGATGAACTGATCAGATGCTGCTGCAACAATCTTTTCACGCGTTAAAGCGCCACCGCCACCTTTGGTCAGGTTGCGTCCCGGATCAAACTCATCTGCACCATCAATATATACAGACAGAGAATCTACTTCATTGAGTGCATCATTAAGCTCCATAACCTTAATGCCATGGCCTGCTAAACGATCTGCAGTGGCGTTTGAGCTGGCAACGGCACCGATGATCTCGTCTTTTTTGGAGGCTAGTGCATCGATAAACATATTGGCTGTAGAGCCTGTACCAACACCGACAATGGTGCCTGCTTCAACATATTCCAGTGCCGCTTCGGCAACCTGCTGTTTCATCTCATCTTGTGTCATGTCTATCCCCTCGCCATTTTGAGTCGGCATACTAACGATTTTTCTGCCTTTCAGCAAAGTAGCGTAGAGGTTAGCCTTCCGATTATGCTAACAAATATTGTCATGTCTGATGTTGTTTTAAGTGGAATTGTTGTGGTTGGGATTGTGCAGATGGCCTGGTTCTCAGTCATGCTTTTACGTCGTGGTGCTCCTGCAGCCGTGATTCAACAATCTATTCCGCCGTTCCTGGCGATCTGGGTGCTGATGTGGCCTGTTTATGTCGATCTACGTTGGCTTGGTGTGGGTTTGTTGGCGCTGCTTGCGCTCACGGTACTGGCATCATTGCTGAAGTCGCCCTTTTGGCAGCATCTGCGCATAGCCTGGGATGCACAAATGCCGGTCGCGAAAGAGGATATGCATCCTCGCATCACACTGTTGCCGCAACTGCACCTGTTGATTGCTATATTTATCGCTGGGGCATGGTTCCAGGCTATTCCTGAGTTTGGTTTCGGTTTGGCATTGAGCTTGTGTGTGGCATTCCCGGCAGCCTACTGGGCTGACCGTTTAAGCAGGCGCTATGGTTTTTTGATTTTGAAATTTCCAGCTCACCCCGAACAAACGCTGGCAGGTCACTTGGTGCTGATGATTGCCTGTACCACCCTGTTATGCTGGAGCCTGCATGTGTATCACGGTACTGATTGGCAGTTGTTGTTCATCGCTACCCTGATTGCAAGCACGGCCGCCTCTGTGGCTCGAGCGCTTGTACCCGGTCAGTGGAATGGGCCGGCGGCCATGTTATGCGTGGGTTTTGTGATGTGGGCATTATAAAAAGCCATTGTGCAACTTTAGCTGCGCTTACGGCAGTCGGGTCTCTCTTAACGCTTAATACGGCTCATCATTGTTTAAATCTGCCGGAATAAAACCATCAATGCGCTTCACCAGGGTCTGAATACGGCCATCGGGCATCAGCTTTAAAGTGCGATATCCCGGTGATTTATCATCCAGTGCGAAATTGTGTTGTAGCGGCTTGAATTGCACGCAGGTTGAGGGGGTGCCAAGGATGCGGATGCCTTTATGCATAATGTCCAGAGCCTGATGGATATGCCCGCATAATAATCCACGCACATTGTGATGATGGTGGATGATTTGCCATAGATCCTGGCTCTCGTGCAGAGCAATGCGGTCTAACCATGCACTTTCGATAGGGGCGGGATGATGATGCAAGGCAATCAATGTATGTTTGTGTGGTTCAGCCGAGAGTAGTCTGTCCAGTCGCTGTAATTCAGCTTCCACCAGAAGCCCGCTAATTTCTCCTGTGTTATGCGTGTTAAGTGTAATGAGTTGCCAATCTTCAAGTTGTAAACAGCGGCTATAGCATGAAATACTTTCCAGTGCTGGAATAAGCGTAGTTTCAAGCGCTGTGATATTGGCATGGTTACCGGGTGATACCATCCAGGGTGCCGACCAATCACGTAGCATATCAGCTAACAGTTGATACGTTTCGGGGGCTTCATCTTGTGCCATATCACCACCGAGAATGATGGCATCCGGATTGGGCATGCTAGCGAAAGCATGCTTGACCACAGCAGCAAAACTATCGTGTGTGTTAATCCCTTTGAGTTGGCGAGATGTGTCGCTGAACAGGTGGCTATCGGTGAGGTGCAATAGATGATTTACAGGCATGGGTTTTGTTTGAGAACTGTTGTGAACATAAGCTCTGCCTCCGGAGGTAAGGATGTGATGCGGGCTTGATATCTGGATGTCTCACTGCCTGGTTGTGCCAGCACTTTTACATACAGATTGGATGTTAGAATAGTTTGATCAGCATTCAATAGCACGATTCTGAGATCGGAGAGCGGTGTGCAGATATACTCTGATTCGATTTCAATGCTGTTGTGACTGAGTTTGGTAATCAGTCCAAAAAATGACTCGCTGCCATGTTTACCTGCAAGTGGCATGATATTGATGGTGAGGGGGTCATTGAGTCTGGTTAAAGGCCCCGCGGGTTTATCAGGCAAGGCCTGGGAGCTGTCATCAAGCAGGCCTGTGACATCATAAATAGTCATCGCTTCCGCCATGCCTTTGGGCATTACTTGCATTTCACCATTGATTTTAAGCTTGCCATCACAGGCGGTTTTGGTGCTTTCTGCAATTAGGATTTGGCCACCGACAGTGTACGATTCGATGCGTGAGGTGGTGTTTACAACACGACCAACCACACCATATTTGCTGCGTTTTTGCGAACCGATATTACCGACAATGACTGGCCCCGTATTAATGCCAATACCCATCTCAACCGCAGGGTAGCCGGCTTGTTCAAACTGTTGGTTCACATCCTGCATCGCCAGTTGCATATCAATGGCGCAGCGCACTGCACGCAAGGCATTATCCTGGCGTTCAATAGGGGCACCGAATATGGCCAAAATGGCATCGCCGATGAATTCATCAATGGTGCCCTGATGCTGTTGAATAACATCGGTCATACTACCTAGAAATATATTGATCATTTTGACAACTGTTTCAGCAGGCAGGCGTTCGCCAATCGAAGTGAAACCGCGCAAATCCGCCATCATAATGCTCAGATTGCGTTTTTCACCACCCAGCTCCAGCCCCTGCGGCGAATCAATAAGCTTATCGACAATCTCTTCGGACAAATAACGGCCAAAGGTTTGGCGAATAAATGTGTACGCAGCGCGTAGCTGTAAATGTGTTCGTACCCGCGATAGCACGAGCGCCGGTGTTACCGGTTTGTTGATGAAATCGACACCACCCACCTCAAAACCACGCAGTTCATCATAGGTTTCATTCAATGCAGTAACAAAAATAACTGGAATACCTTCCGTTCGAGGGTCTGCTTTGAGTCTGCTGCATACTTCGAAGCCATCCATGCCGGGCATCATGACATCCAATAACAGTAACGATGGCGGGGAATCAGAAAAACAGAGCTTTAAAGCCTGCTCGCCATTGATGGCTACTTTCACTTTGTAATGGGCTTTCAGTAAACCTCTGAGTACATCAATATTTTCAGGTGTGTCATCGACCACCAGGATGGTCACTTTTTCATGATGCGTAGAAGGGCTCAAGTTCATCTGAGTATTATTCTGGTTTTGAATGAAATGCGCAATGATTGAGCCGCCGATTGAGCAGGTGTTGCTCTGAAATCTTAAGAGATAAGTGGATCATGAGAAGATTGAAAAGATCATGATCTGTGTTTGAAGGGCGGCAGAGGTTGCTGCGTGGCTGACAAATGGGCCGGGCCGGCGTATCTTTGCATGAGCAATAGAAAGGAGGTTCATATGCAAATTACAGTGCTCTCTACGATCCGGTTTACAGCGCTATCGATGTTTGCCCTGCTACTGGTATTTAGTTTTACGGCAATGCCTGTCGCCAACGCTGCATCTGCAGTGGAAATCGATGCGAAAGTAAAATCCACATTGACGACTTTTTATGCCAAGGTGAAATACGGTAAAACATTGGCCAATAAAGCGGAGGCCATACTGGTTTTTCCTGAGGTGTTTAAGGCAGGTATAGGTATCGGTGGTGAATATGGTGAAGGGGCGATGCTTCGAAAGGGTAAAACTACCGGTTATTACAATACCGCAGCTGCATCTATCGGTTTCCAATTGGGCGCCCAGGTAAAGTCGCAGATTATTATGTTTATGGACAAGGATGCATTGAAAGGTTTTAAATCCAATAAGGGGTGGAAGGCTGGAGTGGATGGCAGTGTGGCAATTATTACCATTGGTGCAGCAGCTGATATTGATACCAATACCATCCAGGATCCTATTATCGGTTTCATTTTTTCGAATAAAGGTTTGATGTATAACCTCACCTTTGAAGGCTCTAAAATCACCAGAATAGAGAAATAGGGTTCTGTTCAAGCTGCTGGGTAACAATTCTAAAGCAGAGTGTGATGCTTAAGGTGGGGTAGAGCTTCCATATAGGCTTAAGTTTCTGCTACAGTGCCCGCTATGAAGCCAGTATCTGAAGAAATCATTGAGAAGCTTGCTGGCATTGCGCAGCAATTGCCGGATAAAAAGAAGCGGCAGCTACTCGATCTGCTGGCTTCATGGACGCCGGATGTGCGGCAGGCTCCACGTGAATCATACACCGAATTGCTTAACTTTGAGTCGAACAAGGGTAGTCATTATGGTCATGCCAGAGATGTTAGTAGTACGGGTGTTTTTATTGAAACACCGGCTGATTTTGAACTTGGTGAATCTGTGAACCTGTTTCTAACATTCATTTCTGCGCCAAATCCGATCAATTTGACCGGTAGTGTGGTGCGTAAGATTGAAAATGGAATAGGCATACAATTTGACGAAGGTAGTCAATCCCAGGTGCAAGAGATGGATTCCATTATTTCCAAACACGCATTGATTCTTCGCGGCGGGAAGTAACTTTACTCAGTATCGATCTGCTATCTGATTAATATTGATCTTTTCTTAATCTGATATCTCTGAATACAGCAAGCGCATCGCATTGAGATAACTGATGTGTTTCGCTATAACGTGAACGGAAATCAACATCCTGAGGTCTGAGAAAGGGGTTGGTGGCAATCTCAATAGCAATGGTTGAGGGGATGGTCGGCCTGTTTTGTTGGCGCAGCACTCCATCGTTTTGCATGCGTTGAATCAGAGCAGGATTATCAGCATCAACAGTGTGCGTGAACTCAAGATTAGCCATGGTATATTCATGCGCACAATAGACTTTTGTCTCATCATCCAGTGCTGCAAGTTTACTTAAACTGTTCCACATTTGAGCATGCGTACCTTCAAATAGTCTGCCGCAACCGGCACCAAACAGGGTGTCTCCACAAAACAGAGCATCATCAATGACAAAGGCAATATGCCCGCTGGTATTGCCGGGAACCTCAATAACTTGAATGTTCAGGCCTGCAATTTCAGGGTTGTCTGACTCGGATGCTTTGGTATCAATGCCGGGAATTCGCTCTGCATCACTGTTTGCCCCGATGACCAGGCAGTCGTAGGTCTGTTTGAGCTGAAGGTTGCCATCGGTGTGATCCCAGTGGTGGTGGGTATTAAAGATATGCGTCAGTTTCTTGCCCAGTACTTTACAGGCTTGCCGAACAGCAACAGCTTCTGCCGGATCAATCACGATCAGTGCATCAGATGCATGTGCTTCGATCAGGTAGATATAGTTGCCCTTTAATACAGGCAGCTGATGAACACTGAAATACTGGTGTTGGTATGACCACATGCGGCCAGTTTAACGCAACAGGAGGTTTCATTCCATGTCACATGGATCAACAAAGACAGTATTAACGGCGATTGCTGCCAATAGCCTGGTGACGACTGCAAAGTTTTTTGGTTTTGCTGTTTCAGGTTCCAGTGCTCTGCTGGCAGAAGCGATTCACTCGCTGGCTGATACTGCTAATCAGGCGCTGTTGTACCTTGGTCTGCGCCGTTCATTGCGCCAAGCCGATACCGACCATCATTTCGGCTATGGGCAGGAACAGTATTTCTGGAACTTGATTTCAGCAGTAACGATCTTCTTTCTCGGCTGTGTGTACACGGTGATGCATTCCGTTGAACAGCTCAAACATGGACATGTACCTGATTTTTCCTGGATTCCATTCCTGATACTGGGTTTTGCCTTTATTGTAGAAGGTTATTCGTTTCTTGTGGCGCTGTCAGAATTTAAGCGGCAAGCGCGTGAGGCAGGTAAAAGCTTCAGAAGATATCTGGTTTTGACTCGAGATCCGACTACGCTAGCCGTATTGATTGAAGATTCTGTGGCAATGTTGGGCCTGGTGGTGGCTGCTACTGGTATGGGGCTGGCAGCCTGGACCGGCTCAGCTATTTTTGACGGTATTGCAGCGATCTGCATTGGCCTGATGATGGGTGCTCTGGCTTTCTTTCTTGCCGCCATGAATCGCAAGTATCTGTTAAATCACTCCAATAGCGAAGTGGATGAAATAGCCCTGAAGGTATGGCAGGCAGATGCACAGGTGCAGCATGTTGCCCGGGTCAACAGTATCGTATTGTCTCCTGAAGCAACGCTGTTGATGGCAGAGATAGAGTTGCGTGAAGAGGCCATTTTTGCAGATATGACTGAAGAAGAAGTCACACATGCGATTCGTTTTATGCAGAAACTGGACGATATTCGCCGCTCGTTAGAAGGTGATGTGAGCCGTATTTCTCCGGATACCAAAGATATCTTTCTTGAGTTCACTACCCCGAACAACAAACCGGAATAAACAAACGTAAGAGTTGATCTTTTCCCCGGTCTGTTATCAATATCTCAATAAATCGCTACGCCTGCTTGGTGTAGCGGATGTTGTTATTTTTCGTCAGTCCACTCTTGCAGCGTTGCAATAATCACTACGCCTGTTTGGTCTTGGTGATGTTGTAGTCGAGCGCGGGGTATATTCACCATTGCGCTTCTGAAAGCGACGGATGGTGTAGTGTCTTCCTCTAGGGATTTACTTTTCGTCAGTCCAGGTCTTCAATGTTTCAATAATCATTTTGGCCTGTTTGGCGTTGGTGATGTTGAACTTGGAGCGCGGGGTATATTCACCATTGCGCTTCTGAAAGCGGCGAATGGTAAATTTGTCTTCGCTATAGGATTCGCTGGCAGCAACCCAGCTGTGGTAGCGGAAGATGATCGTTGTCCATGCACCTTTGCTGAGGATGACTTTATCCAGCTGTTTGGTGGTCAGAATGCCGTTTTCTTCATAATCAATCGTTAGGTCGTCAGGTGTGCTCATAAGTCTCTCTTTAGGGTGAATAAGGGTGTTGAACGATTTCGAAACCTACATATGACGTCGTTTATTAAAAGCTTGGCAGGAATTGGAAGGCAACTTAATGCGTATTTCACGTGATATGGAGAGGCTGAACCTGTAAGTGGATTGGTCTGTTTCTCTACAGATAGCTGATGTGAACAGTTTGTGGGTGGTAGCTAATGCGTTTGTAGTTATTGTATGATTCGGTGATTGCTTCCAAGGTTCAATGCAAAAGAGGTTAATGATATGAAAATCAATAGAGAATTGCAGTGGTTGGGATGATGAAAGCATGTGCACATCTGTTTGTTTTATTGAGCGTTCTGTTCAGTGCAGGGGGATGTCTGGCGCAAAACCAGGCTGCTGACGGGGTTGCTTCCAGCGATGATTGCGACAAAAATGCGGTCAATTATTATGATGCTTCAAGCTTGACGAGGCAGGAAAGAATAGAGCTGATGGACAGGGCCTTAACGAACTCTTTGAATAAATATGAGCGTTGTCAGAATGCCCAGCTTCAACCATCTTCCGCCAGCTCTGATAATGGTGCGGATGGTGGCATAGAAGGTGGTGACGGTGCGTCATCCTCAGCCAGTGCCGAGATGTCAGGCACTGATAGTGCGGCCGCCGAGAGTGAGAACAAGAGCCAGCTTGATGAAAATGTTGATGTTGAGGCTGGTCAGAACGAAGAGGCTAAAACTAAGCCTGCTTTGGGTAGTGGAAAAATTCCGGATGATATTCCGCCGGCAGATAACGATAGTGTGCTTGAAGAGCAAATTCGTCAGGCAGCGATCAATGAAACAGACCCTGCGATCAAAGCAAAACTATGGAATGAATATCGGAAGTACAAAGGTTTACCTGTTGTGGGTAAGCGGTAGAGGTGAATGGAGTGATGTTTTTTAGAAAAGCGATTTCAGTGATTGTCGCGGGTACTATGTTTTTAACCGGTTGTGCCGTAGGTAGTGGCGGCTCAGCGAAACCCGTGGTTGGCCCAGCGGTGTCCTCATCGTATGATAAAAAGGAGATTGAAGAGGCCGCGCCGGGTATTGAAAAGGCTAAGCTTGATATTATTGTACCAATCTTCGATCCAGGCCTGCCAGATGATCCAGAAGATTATAAAGATGCTGGCATTTGGCCGGAGTTGCGCCGGGCTGAAGCGTCACGTTTCGCCTACAAAATGAAGTTGGCACTTGAAGAAACCGGAGCATTCGGAGCGGTGCGGGTGATGCCGGATAGCTCGGCAACAGGCGATCTCTATGTTGTTGGAAAAATTAATGAATCTAATGGTGAAGACGTTGATATTGATATCAACGTTTATGATATCAGTGGTAAAGAGTGGCTAGATAAATCATTTGATCATGAGGTAGAGGCAGACTTTTACAGCAATATAAGAAACAAGGGTAAAGATGCTTATGCCCCTGTTTTCAAACAGGCTGCAGAGAAGATTGTAGAAGAGCTTAATGATCATAAAACTGAGCAATTAAGCCAGTTACAATCACTTACCGATTTGCGCTTTGGAGCCAACTTTTCTGAACAGGCTTTTGCCCCATACATGCAGGAGAAGGGGGGAAAAATAACCTTGGTAGGCTACCCGGATGAGAACGACAGCATGTTAGCTCGAGTGAAGGCAATCCGGGTTCGTGATCAGATGTTTACTGATCGTATGCAGCCTCATTATGAGCAGTTTAGTCAGAAGATGGATGAGAGTTATGCGTTGTGGCAGAAACAAAGCTTTGAAGAGTTGCAGGCTGCTCACGAGGCTAAAATGGAAGCGATCGGTAAAGCAGCGGCAGGCGTTGGTTTGATTGCTCTGGGCGTTTTATCGGCTATTGCCGGAGGCAGTTCAAACTCCAGAGGCGGCTCTGTAGCCGGTACGACAGGCGCTATCGTTGCAGGGCAGGTCGGCATGGGCATGCTGGGTGATAGCGTAAAAATGAATGAAGAGTCGAAGTTTCACCGCGATGCGTTAGAGGAACTTGGCCAGTCCATTGAGGGTGAAATGGCGCCTCAGGTTGTTCAACATGAAGAGAAAACAGCCGAATTAACTGGTAGTGCTAAAGAGCAGTTTTCTGAATGGAGGGTTTTTCTTAAAACGATTTTTGAGCAGGAAGCTACTCCTGATGTTCAGCTCTAAACTCACGAGTTGATATGTTAGAGGAGAAGTTAAAACAAGCGAGCGAAAGCAGTGCAAAACAGAGTAAACGCATGCTTTTGATGTTTGTTGTTGTCGCGTTTTTCGCTATCGCAGTAATGATGGTCATGCCGTACTTTGATTCTAAAATATCTGAGCTTGCCCCTCTACAGCAATCAACTCCCCAGAAGCAGCCTTCTGTGGATCAGTCGGTTGCAGATCGTTCTTCAGAAAATCAATCAGATGCAAATCAATCAGAGTTGCGGCAGCAGATGATGGCGCGATTGCAGGCATATGAACAAGAGCTGGAGCCGGCGATTGCTGCAGCAAATCTGAAGCTCTGGAACCCGGGAAAAGAGATTGAACTGAGTGCACTTAAACAAGAGGTCATCGCGGCCTTTGGCATGGCTGATTACAGTTCTGCACTTAAAAAAATAACCCGTTTAGAACTGCTTGCGCAGCACGTTCTAACAGAGCGGGAGAGTCGCTTTTCTTCTGAACTGTCCATGGCCAAAGAGGCCTTAAAGCAGGATCATTATGATGAGGGTAAACTCCATATACAGAAGGCCTTAAGGCTGAAACAAACCGATCCGGAGGCTCTTGCCATAGAGGAGCAGCTGGAGGTTTTGCCTGAGCTGCTGGCACTGCTGAAACAGGCTGATATAGCGCGCATAGAAAACAACAGACAGAAGGAATATGCAGCCCTGGTCAAGGCTTTTGAGATTGCTCCTCGCCGAGAAGGGCTAGAGCAGCGAAGAGATCAGTTGTCTGAGCAGATGAAGGAGATACGTTTTTCAAACCTGATTAACCGTGCTCTGTTAAACCTGAATAAAAAGCAGATCAAATCGGCGCGTTCCAATTATAATAAAGCAAAAGTCTTGTATGGTAATCGCTCTGAACTGCGGATCTTGAATGATGCGATTATCAAAGCATCGGTTGCAGTGGATCTGGAGCAGGCGATTGCAGCAGGCAAGCAGGCTATCGCTCAGGATGAGTGGTCAAAGGCGCAGCGTGTTTATACGGGAGCGTTGCAACGGCACCCGGAAGATAAAAGCATTCGGGATGGATTGCAGCTAGCGACAAAGCTGGTGAGCCTACAAGCTGCTATGGCAGATTATATTAATCGATCAGAGAGGCTCTCCTCTCAGAATATACACAGTGCAGCTCAGGATACCCTGATTCAGGCGCGTGTTTTTGCATCATACAGCCAATCATTAAGCAGGCAGATCACTGCATTAAAGGGGCTGCTTGCTAAGTTAAATGTGAAAATCCCCGTTTTTGTAACATCGGATAACAAAACCTTCATACTGGTTCGCGGAGTTGGAAAAGTAGGCCTGACCCCCGGGCGTGAGATTCAGTTAAAACCCGGAGAGTATACCTTTGAGGGGATCCGGAAAGGTTATAAATCCAAGCTTGTTCAGGTTCGTCTGCCGATTGGGCACTCCTCCTTCAAGGTAGAGGTTGTGTGTGATGAACCCATCTGAATCACCGCGCCCTCATCAACCGGCCCAAGAGGTGTCCAATCCAGTAGATCGCATCACTGCCGAACTGTTGCGCGCTAAATCGCGGCAAAGACGATTGTATATGCTGGTCACTTTAGGGCTGTTTGTGGGTGTGTTCTGTACCCTGGTGATGGTTGTTTTTTCTAATGCGACCCAGATAGATGTTCAGCCAGAAGAGGCGCAGGAGACAGCACTGATTCGCGTGCTCGATGGCATTGGAAAAACTGTTGGCACGAAGGTCTATTCCTGGAGTGCGAATCCTGTGATTGAAGTGTCCGCTTCTGGTTTTAGACCCTTACGTCAAACACTGAAGGCTTCAGAAATCGGTGGAACAGTGAGGCTTGAGCTGATGGAGCTGCCCGGTGAACTGCACATCACAACAGCTCCTGCATCGGATAAAACACGCTGGTTCATTGATGGAAAAATGGCCGCTGTGGCGCAAGTTTTAAAACAGGATGTTGATGCCGGCCAACACAGTGTTGCAATAGATAGTCCCTATTATCTCAAAAAGGATCTGCTAGTCACTCCGGAGCGGGGTAAAACACTTCGTCTTAAAGTTGATCTAGAGAGTGTGAGTGGTCAATTCAAGATCAAAACGAGGCCTGCCGGTGCACAGATTCATATCAATGGTGATCTTGCAGGTGTTTCACCGCTGTCATTATCGAAACCGGGCGGTGCATATGAGCTGTCCATCTCTTATGGCGACTATCAAAGTATTACCGAGCATGTTGAGATAACCAACAGAGAGGATCTCGTTGAGCGCGATTACCGTTTAATGCAAAAGGATGCTCGCCTGGATGTGCGACTGCTACCTGCTGGTGGAACGCTGTTACTGGATGGGAAAACGGTCAAAGCATCAGCAAATCTGATAGTGAAAGCCGGACGATCTCATACACTGATGTATCTTAAAGATGGTTATTTTTCACAACAGCAACGTGTGTCGGTTAAGGCTGGTGAGAAAAAGAAGCTGTCGTTCAATTTAAAAGCTGAACTTGGTCTGGTTCGATTTACCTCCTCACCCTCTGCAGTGGTAAATATTGATGGCAAGGATGTCGGCAGAACACCGCTTGAAATAAAGCTTTTGGCTGTTCCACATCAGTTGATTCTGCATAAAAAATCTTATCGTTCGTATCGACAGATGATTGTTCCCAGTAGTAAGTCGGCACAACAGATCAAGGTGAAGTTGCGTACGCAAAGAGAGGCCAAGCTGGCTGAGTCGCCGGCAATGATGACGAACGCTGCTGGCATAGAGCTCAAACAGTTCAGGCCTGATGATCTGTTTGTGATGGGGGCCCCCCGTTCTGAGAAAGGGCAGCGCGCCAATGAATTTTTAAGAACAATCAAACTATCGCGGCCTTTCTATGTTTCTACGCATGAGGTTTCACGTGCCCAATATGCACGATTCAAATCGGCTCCGGGGGGAGGGGGTAATCCCGTCACTTCAATAAGCTGGATTGATGCGGCCGAATACTGCAATTGGCTGAGCAGGCAGGAGAAGCTGTTGCCTTTTTATGATATTCGTGGGGGCCAGCTGCGCGGCTCAAATATCATGTCGGATGGTTATAGGTTGCCGACTGAAGCTGAATGGGAGTGGTTGGCCAGAAAGGCATCTAAGGCCAAGCAGAGCAGATTCACATGGGGTGATGAGACAACCATTCCGCCCAAAGCCGGTAATATTGCAGATGAACATGCCAACGGGAGAGCAGCCCACTATGTGCCGAACTATTCGGATGGTTTTGCTGGTGTCGCTCCAGTAGGCAGTTTTCCAGCTGAACAGATGGGACTGCATGATTTGACTGGTAATGTCAGTGAGTGGGTTCATGATGTGTATGCATTGATGCCGACGGCTGCTCAACGTGTGGAAACGAATCCTCTGGGTGCTAATCAGGGTGATACACACACGGTTAAAGGTTCAAATTGGCGCTCGGGTAACATCACAGAGCTGCGGGCTTCTTATCGAGCCGGCGAAAAAAATGGTCGTGATGATATAGGCTTTAGAGTCGCGAAATATGTGTATGGAGGAAGTGATGGTAGAAAATAGACGATCCAGAAAACGTTTTATCATGATGGCCATGATTGGCATCGGTCTGTTTGGTTTGCTTGCAGGTGCAGCGCATGCAGCGATGCAGTCCATTCAGTTAAATTCAGCAGCAAGCTTTCCGGTGGATATTTAGATGACAGATATGATTAAAAGTATGATTGCACTCGTAGTTAGCGCGATCTCCGTCCATCTGGCTTATATCGGTTTTGTCAGGCCACAAGCCGAGCTGATTATGCAGGCAGCCAAAGAGGCAGGTCAGTCCGCCCCACGCGATATGCTGGTGATCATGAAAGATTACGAGCAGGAGATATGCATTATCCTGATGTTATGGGCGGGTTATCTCATTTTAAGCAAGTGCATAGCGATTCTCAAAGACAGATATCTGTACACGGTGGACCTGTTGGAAGATTCTGAGAAAGGTGAAACAGACCTGAACGGCGCTCTATCAAATCTGGAGCGGTTGCCTGAGGAGACAAAATCAACGCCGCTGGTGGTCGCTTTAATGGCCAGCTTACGGCGCTATCTGATTACCAGTGATGTGCAAAACACATCAGACGCCGTGGAATCGAGCATTGAGGCGCTGTCCATTCGACAGGAATCTGAAAACTCCATGATTCGTTATCTGATCTGGGCTATTCCATCGATTGGTTTTATAGGCACGGTAAGGGGAATTGGTGGAGCGCTTGCTCAAGCTGATCAGGCTTTGGCCGGCGATATCAGCGGCATGACCAATAGTCTGGGCCTGGCTTTCAATTCAACATTCGTGGCTTTGCTGATCAGTATATTGTTGATGTTTTTGCTGCATCAGTTGTTGCGTTTGCAGGACGGGCTAGTGGTGGATACCCAGGATTATTGTGAGAAGTTTCTCCTGAAACGGATTTCCGAGTAGAGGCCCAAACTGAAACGCCACCGTAAAACCGAAGGGTTTAATATCGCGTTCCTGGATATCATGGCCTCAGGTCTTGGTGCGATTATTCTTGTGTTGATTCTTGTCAAACAGGATGTGGATAAACACTCTCCGGAAGCCGAGCTTTTGCAGGCTGATCTGGCACGCATCGAACAGCAGGATATCAGTCTGAAGAAATCGATTTCCGAATTGAATAGTGACGCTTTGGCCGAAATTACAGAAATTGCCAAAGTGCAGGCCAAAATCACCACACTGAAATCTGAGCTGGAGCAGAAGAGCGATATCATCTCGCAAAAGCAGTTGCAGATGTCGAGCATTAAAAACACCATTAAAAATGCTCCCCGGGCAAAACAAGATGATGTGGTGAAGAGTGATCAGGGTGGTGAAGAAAATTATGTGATGGGGCTTAAGGTCGAGGGTAAGAAAATAGTATTCCTTATCGATAGCAGTGCTTCGATGACAGATGAAAAGCTGATTAACATTATTCGTCGCAAAAGTAGTTCAGAGGCGGAGAAGAAAAAGGGCCCGAAGTGGTTGCGTACAAAACGTACGGTGCGCTGGTTGCTTGCACGCGCGCCTAAATCCAGTCAGATCGCTGTGGTGGCATTTAACAGGAAGGCCCACGATCTGGGTGGTATGGGGTGGTTCAGTAGTCGTGATGCCGGCAGTATTGGTAAAGTCTATAAAGCTCTCGATACACTTGTGCCAACTGGCTCTACCAACTTACAACGTGGTTTACAAAAAGCATCTGCCTTAAAACCCACGGATATCTATCTGCTAACAGATGGCCTGCCGACTGATGGTGTGTCTCGATATTCGAGTTTGAATCCATTTGCAGCTTGTGGCTCTCTGTTGGGACGGTCCAATAACATCTCCGGTGCATGCCGTGTGAAACTGTTCAGGCAAACGGTTGCCGATAGTGCGCCGGGCAGAGGCACTAAAATCAATGTCATTCTGTTACCCATTGAAGGTGACCCTCAAGCGGCTCCAGAATACTGGCGTTGGACTGCTGCAACCGGTGGTCTACTGATTAGCCCTGCAGTGAGCTGGCCATGAGACGGCGTAGAGAAAGCCTCGA